>JAICEP010000135.1 GCA_025924095.1 Sorangium sp. | reverse complement strand
CGCCGGGCTGCCGCGGAGTCGCCCCAGGCTGCGCCGGCGGCGCCGCAGGGGGTTGTCGTTGCGGCGCCGGTTGCGCGACCGCCGTCGTCGCGGCGAGGAGGCCGGACAGCGCGACGCCGAGCGGCAGGGCGAACGTCTGCCCGCAGGAGAGCGGCGAGCGGCGCGGCGTTCGGGCGGCGTCGGGCAAGGCATTCAAGCGAAGCATCTCGGACGTCCTTTCATCGCGGCGTTTTTGATCCTTCGAGGGGAGCCTCGGCGGGCCGTGGCGCCGCGGCCGGCGGCGTTGTCCCCGCTGGCGGCGTCGCACCGGCTGGCGGCGTTGTCCCCGCTGGCGTCGCGCCGCTCGGCGTCGCACCGGTCGGCGTCGCACCGCTCGGCACGGCGGCCGGCTTCGTCGCGCCTGCACGCTTCTTCGGCGGTGCTGCTGCCGCGGACGCGGCGCCGGTCGCTGCTCCCTGCGGGCCGGCGCTGGCCGCTGCGTGCTGCGAGGCCGCGGCGCTCGCCGGCGCCCCTGCGGCCGCCTCGGCCGTGACGATGGTCGGCGGCGACGAGTCGACGGGAGGTCGCGCCGGCAGCTCGCCCGCTTCGGTCGGCGCAGCGGGGGCCGCGCTGGAGGGCTCCGGCGCCTCGCGCTCCTGCGGCGTCCGAGCCGTGCTCGCGGGCTCCTCCCTGGCGCGCTCCGGCGCGCGGGGCGACTGCGCGGCGAACACGATCACCGCGGCGAGCGCCACGAGGCCCAGGAAGACCAGGAGCACGCGATCTCTCCCCGCCTTCGTGCGCGTGCCTCCGCCGCGCGCTCGCGCCGGTGGCTCGCCCTTCGCAGCGGCGGCGCCGCGCGCTGTCGCGCGGAGCGCATCGTCCCCCTGGCGGCTCGTCGTGCGATCGAGGCGCGCCGCGGCCGGCCCTCTCTCCGTCGCGCTGTCGCCCGGGTCGCTTCGCGACGGGGGCCCCGCGACCCTCGTGTCCAAGCGGGACGCAGCCCCCGACGCGGCGCCGCTCTGAGGCGCCTTCCGCCGGCTTTCTCTACGCTGAGAGCGTGAAAGCTTCTTCGCCACGCAGCGACCGTACCGAACCGCCGCCGGGCCGCCAAGAGCCGCCGGCGCGTGTCAGCGTCTGCCTCGTGCCGCGCGCGGGCGCGACGCGCAGCCCCACGAGCGCCCACGAGCGCACTGGAGCGCCGTCGGCGCGCGTCAGCCACCGCTCCGGCGATGCGCTCCGCGACGCGCCCGGCCCCCGCGCGCAGCGCCGAAGGCCCGGGCGTGGACGCATCCAGCACGAACGGGTCTCGTACCGCTTGACATGGTTGGTCGCCTGGGTATCCTGCGCGTCCCCATCCCTCAGGTGGAAATCCGCGTCACTATGCCGACCATCAGCCAGCTCATCCGCCAAGGCCGCGAGGCCGCCCGCTACAAGACGGCCTCTCCTGCGCTCAAGTCCTGCCCGCAGCGCCGAGGCGTGTGCGTACGTGTTTATACCACGACGCCGAAGAAGCCCAACTCGGCGCTCCGCAAGGTCTGCCGCGTCAGGCTGAGCAACCAGATGGAAGTGACGAGCTACATCCCGGGCGAAGGCCACAACCTGCAGGAACACTCGGTCGTCCTCATCCGTGGCGGCCGTGTAAAGGACCTGCCGGGCGTGCGCTACCACGTCGTCCGCGGCACGCTCGACGCGTCCGGTGCCGCCGGGCCGAGCTCCACCAACAAGGCAACCCGCAACCGCAAGCGCTCGAAGTACGGCGTGAAGCGCCCGAAGGCCTGATCTGGCGAAAGCCGAGCAGAGGAACGAAGAATGCCCCGTCGTCGCGAAGTCCCGAAGCGGAAGATCATTCCGGACCCGAAGTACAAGGACAAGCTCGTCGCCAAGTTCACGAACTCCCTGATGCAGTCGGGCAAGAAGGCGACCGCCGAGGGGATCCTCTACGGCGCGTTCGACATCGTGCGCGAGCGCTTCAAGGAGGAGCCGATCGACGTCTTCCGCAAGGCGCTCGACAACGTGAAGCCGAAGCTCGAGGTGAAGAGCCGGCGCGTCGGCGGCGCGACCTACCAGGTCCCCGTCGAGGTCCGCCCGGAGCGCCGCGTCGCGCTGGCGATGCGGTGGCTCGTGACCTACTCCCGCGGGCGTGGCGAGAAGACGATGCGCGAGCGGCTCGCCGCCGAGCTCGTCGACGCGGCGCAGAACCGCGGCAACGCGGTCAAGAAGCGCGACGACACGCACAAGATGGCGGAGGCCAACAAGGCGTTCGCCCACTACCGGTGGTAGGTCCGCGAGGCGGCCAGCGCAGATCCAGGGTCTGCGCTGGTTCGTCCATTTCACGTATGTCACGTCGCATTTCCAGGCGAGGAGACGCGTAGAGCGAGATGGCACAGTCGACATAAGGATCGGGTTACAGAGCCGGTCTTCTCGAGGGAGCGCGACAGCGCTCGCCTTGGCGAGACCTATAAAAGCTGCTGCTGTACCCCGACACCCTCTCCAGGTTCAAGTGCCCGCCACAATGGCGGTGGGCCGGGCTGGAGAGGGTGTTTTGCATCCTGAGTCCTAACCCCTCACCCCACGCATCACACGACGGAGAAGGAAAAGTGGCACGCGAGTACAGCCTGGAACGGACGCGCAACATCGGGATCATGGCCCACATCGATGCGGGCAAGACCACGGTCACCGAGCGCATCCTCTATTACTCGGGTGTCAACTACAAGATCGGCGAGGTCCACGAGGGCGCCGCCACGATGGACTGGATGGTCCAGGAGCAGGAGCGCGGCATCACCATCACGTCCGCCGCGACGAACTGTTTCTGGACGCCGGAGCAGGGATCTCAGAAGGGCGTCCCTCACCGGATCAACATCATCGACACCCCCGGTCACGTCGACTTCACCATCGAGGTCGAGCGGAGCCTGCGGGTGCTCGACGGCGCGGTCGCGGTGTTCGACGGCGGCAACGGCGTCGAGCCGCAGAGCGAGACGGTGTGGCGGCAGGCGGACAAGTACGAGGTCCCGCGCATCGCGTTCATCAACAAGATGGACAAGGTCGGCGCAGACTTCGACATGTGCGTCGACTCCATCCGGGAGCGCCTCGGCGCGAATCCGGTGGCGATCCACTACCCGCTCGGCTCCGAGGACTCGTTCCGCGGCGTCATCGACCTCGTGACCCTCCGGGCCGCCGTCTTCGACGACGAGACGAAGGGCCAGCAGTACGCGTGGAAGGACATCCCGGGCGATCTCCTGCCGCGGTGCAAGGAGCTCCGGGAGAGGCTCATCGAGGCGTGCGCCGACTCGAGCGACAAGGTGATGGAGAAGTTCATCGCCGGCGAGCTCGACAAGGTCACCGAGGAGGAGATCCACGCGGCGATCCGCGCGGGCACCCTCGGCTTCAAGATCGTCCCCGTCCTGTGCGGCTCGGCCTTCAAGAACAAGGGGGTCCAGCTCCTGCTCGACAGCGTGGTGAACTACCTGCCTTCGCCGGTCGACATCCCGGCCGTCGAGGGGACGCTGCCCGACAAGAAGGACAAGACCGTCCTGCGCAAGGCGAGCGACGACGAGCCGTTCGCGGCCCTGGCGTTCAAGGTCATGAACGACCAGTTCGGCAACCTCACCTTCTTCCGTGTCTACTCCGGCACGACGAAGAGCGGTGTCAGCGTGCTCAACTCGACCCGCGGCAAGCGGGAGCGGTTCGGGCGCATCCTCCGGATGCACGCGAACAAGCGCGAGGAGATCGACGTCTGCTACGCGGGTAACATCTACGCCGCCGTCGGGCTCCGCGACACCCGCACCGGGGATACGCTCTGCGACGAGAAGCAGCCGCTCGTCCTGGAGCGGATGGAGTTCCCCGACCCCGTGATCTCGATCGCCATCGAGCCGAAGACCAAGGTCGATCTCGACAAGCTCGGGCTCAGCCTGCAGAAGCTCGCCTACGAGGATCCCTCGTTCCGCACCTTCACGAACGAGGACACCGGGCAGACGATCATCGCCGGGATGGGCGAGCTCCACCTCGAGATCATCGTCGACCGGCTGAAGCGCGAGTTCAAGGTCGACGCCAACGTCGGCAAGCCCGAGGTCGCCTACCGCGAGACCATCTCGAAGAAGGCGACCGACGTCGAGGGGCGCTTCATCCGGCAGTCGGGCGGGCACGGCCAGTTCGGTCACGTCCGGATCGACATCGAGCCGGCCGAGCGTGGCGCGGGCTTCGTGTTCGAGAACGACATCGTCGGCGGCATCATCCCGAAGGAGTTCATCCCCTCGATCGAGAAGGGCATCCGGGACGCGATGGGCCGCGGCGTGCTCGCGGGCTACCCGGTCGTCGACATCAAGGTGCGGCTCCACTTCGGCAGCTACCACGAGGTCGACTCCTCGGGCCCCGCGTTCGAGGTCGCCGCGTCGATGGCCTTCCAGGAGGGCGCCAAGAGGGCGGGCCTCGTGCTCCTCGAGCCGATGATGTCCGTCGAGGTCGTGTCTCCCGAGAATTACCTCGGGGACGTCATCGGAGATCTCAACTCGCGACGTGGCCGCATCCTCGATATGGGGCAACGCGCGAACACCCGGGTGATCCGCGCGGAGGTCCCGCTCGCCACAATGTTCGGTTACGCGACCGACGTCCGTTCAAAGACGCAGGGTCGCGCGACTCATTCGATGCAGTTTTCTCATTACGCACCGGTTCCAGCCGCGATCCAGGAAGAGATCGTCGCCAAGCAGCGAGGTTAAAGAGACGCCATGGCCAAGGAGAAGTTCGCTCGTACGAAGCCGCACGTGAACGTGGGCACCATCGGTCACATCGACCACGGCAAGACCACGCTCACGGCCGCGCTCGTGAAGGTGCAGTCGAAGCGCAACCTGGCGAAGGCGATCTCGTACGCCGACATCGCGAAGGGCGGGACGGTCCGTGACGACACCAAGACGGTGACCATCGCGGCGGCGCACGTCGAGTACGAGTCGGTGAATCGCCACTACGCGCACGTCGACTGCCCCGGACACGCCGACTACATCAAGAACATGATCACCGGCGCGGCGCAGATGGACGGGGCGATCCTCGTCGTGTCGGCGCTCGACAGCGTGATGCCGCAGACGCGCGAGCACGTGCTGCTCGCCCGGCAGGTCGGCCTGAACCACATCGTCGTGTTCCTCAACAAGTGCGACGCCGTGGACGACCCGGAGATGCTGGACCTGGTCGAGATGGAGGTCCGCGAGCTCCTGTCGAAGTACAAGTTCGACGGCGACAACGCGCCGGTCGTCCGGGGCGCGTCGCTGCCGGCGCTGCAGGGCGACCCCAAGTGGGAGGAGACGATCCAGCAGCTGCTCGGCGCGCTGGACACCTACATCCCCGAGCCGGTGCGCGACATCGACAAGCCGTTCCTGATGGCGATCGAGGACGTGTTCTCGATCAAGGGCCGCGGCACCGTGGCCACGGGCCGCATCGAGCGCGGCATCATCAAGGTCGGCGACGAGGTGCAGATCATCGGCTTCAAGGACACGAAGAAGTCGATCGTCACCGGCGTCGAGATGTTCCGGAAGCTGCTCGACCAGGGGCAGGCGGGCGACAACGTCGGATGTCTGCTCCGCGGCGTGGAGTAGGAAGAGATCGAGCGCGGCCAGGTGCTCGCGAAGCCCGGGTCGATCACGCCGCACACGAAGTTCACCGGTGAGGTGTACGTCCTCAAGAAAGAAGAGGGCGGGCGCCACACGCCGTTCTTCACCAACTACCGGCCGCAGTTCTACATCCGGACGACGGATGTGACCGGCACGGTGAACCTCCCCGAGGGGGTGAAGATGGTGATGCCGGGCGACAACATCACGATGACGATCGAGCTCATCGCCCCGGTCGCGCTGGAGGAGCAGATGCGCTTCGCCATCCGCGAGGGCGGCAAGACGGTGGGCGCCGGCGTCGTCACCAAGATCCTCGCGTAGGAGACGGACATGAGCGAGCAGGCCGGTGGGTGGCGTGCGGCGCGCATCGCCGTCTCACTGGCCTGCTGCGAGTGCAAGTCGCGGAACTACAAGACCACGAAGGCGCCTGACCAGGTGATTTCGCTCAAGAAGTTCTGCAAGCAGTGCAAGAAGCACACGGTTCACAACGAAACCAAGTGAACGGGTGCTCAGGAAGGCGCAGCGATTCTAGGGGTATAGCTCAGTTGGTAGAGCAGCGGATTCCAAATCCGCAGGTCGGGAGTTCGAGCCTCTCTGCCCCTGCCGGGGAATGTGGGCGCCCAGGGGGCGCCTCCGAAGCCCCATCGAGCAGGCTTCTGTCTGCCGCGGGCCGGCGCGTTTGGTGTGGTTATGGCGAAGGGTCAAAAAGACAAGCAAACGCCGAAGGTCGCGGAGGACGGGGAGCCGGACGAATCTGGATCGGCCGAGCCCACCGAAGCGTCGTCCCTCGTGACGCAGGACGAAGAGCCGGCGGCCGCTGACGCCGAAGATGCCGAGGCGCTCCGCGTCGGTGAGCCCGAGGAGGCCGAGGGAGAGGTCGCGGCCACCCAGCTCGGGACGGAGCGCTATGTGCTCGCCGGCTTCTTCGCCGCCGGGATGCTGCTCGCTTACCTCCTCGGCAAGATCGTCCACGGCGTCTGGGCGACCCTCTCCAACAAGGACTGGTTCAGCCGGGCGCTGCCGGCGGTCTCCGCGGTGGGTGACGACGACAAGGTGACCTACGGCATGGTCGTCGGCGGCGTCATCGCGCTCATCGTCGTGCTGCGAATGTTCCGCAACGCGGAGCTCCGCACCTGGAGTGACGAGGTTGCCTCCGAGCTGGCGAAGGTGAAGTGGCCGACCAAGAAAGAGGTGACGAACTCGACGTTCGTCGTCATCGCCACGACCACCGTGGCGACCCTCTACCTGGCGCTGCTCGACCGCTTCTGGGCATTCGTGACCAACATCGTTTACGGCGATGGAAGCTGAAGCAGGGAGACCCTGAGGGAATCAAGCGCCATGGCCAAGAAGTGGTACGTCATCCATACCTACTCGGGATACGAGGCGAAGGTGCGCGACGCGCTCCAGCAGCGCGTAAAGCAATACGGACTGGAAGATCGGTTCGGCGAGATCCTCATCCCGAGCGAGACGGTCACGGAGAACCGTCCTGGCGGCAAGACGCGCGTTCGTCAAAAGCTCAGCTTGCCCGGCTACATCTTCGTCGAGATGGAGATGAACGAGCAGGTCTGGCACCTGGTCAAGGACACGCCCAAGGTGACCGGCTTCATCGGCAACCAGGCGCCGCAGGAAGTCCCGCTGGTACAGATCGACAGCCTGCGGCGGGGGATCGTCGAGGGGGCAGTCAAGCCGAAGCCCCGGCTCACGTTCGAGGTGGGTGAGGAAGTGCGGGTCCTGGATGGGGCCTTCGCGAACTTCACCGGCACGGTCGACGACGTGAAGATGGACAAGCAGAAGCTCAAGGTGAAGGTCAGCATCTTCGGCCGACCCACCAGCGTGGAGCTCGACTTCTCCGCCGTGGAGAAGCGCTAGTCGGGGGCGAACGGCTGCAAACCTGCGGGCGAGGACCGCGTCTCCGCGGTGCATCGCTGTTTCTCTGAATAGTAGACCGCCCGTCGGGCGGCGGTTCGATAGGGTGCGAGATTCATCATGGCGAAGAAAATCACTGGGTACGTGAAGCTGCAGCTTCCGGCGGGCAAGGCCAACCCGTCGCCCCCCGTCGGTCCGGCGCTCGGCCAGCACGGCGTCAACATCATGGCGTTCTGCAAGGACTTCAACTCGCGGACGGCAACACAGGGAGACATGATCATCCCGGTGGTGATCACGGTCTACTCGGACCGCTCGTTCACGTTCATCATGAAGACGCCGCCGGCCTCCGTGCTCCTGAAGAAGGCGGCGGGGCTCGAGACAAAGAAGAAGCCGGGCGCGGGTTCCAAGGAACCCAACAAGGTCAAGGTGGGCAAGGTGACGCAGCAGCAGGTGCAGGAGCTTGCCCAGCTCAAGATGCAGGACATGAACACGACCAACCTCGACGCCGCGATGCGCAGCATGACGGGCACCGCCCGCTCGATGGGCATCGACATCGTCGACTGAGGTGGGTCGCAGCGCTCCCCGCCGTCGGGGATGCGCGCCGCCCTGGCGGCGCTCCGATCGAGGGCGCCCCGGCGGACTGAGAGAAGACTTACCACGGTAGTTTTAGGCGCACCGTGGGAGGCGAGAGCCGTTACGAAGGAGGGCATATGCCGAAAGTCGCCAAGAAGAAACTCGCAGCGCGAACATTCGTCGATCGCGCGCGAAAGTACACATTGCAGGAGGCGTGCGCGCTCGTGAAGCAAGCCGCGCCCGCCAAGTTCGACGAGACGGTGGACGTTGCGGTCCGGCTGGGAGTCAATCCGCGGCACGCAGACCAGATGGTCCGCGGCGCCGTGGTGCTCCCGCATGGCACGGGGCAGTCGCTCCGTGTGCTTGTGTTCGCCAAGGGTGAGAAGGCCAGGGAGGCCGAGGCTGCCGGAGCCGACTTCGTCGGCGAGGCGGATCTCGTGAACAAGGTCCAGGAAGGCTTCATGGACTTTGACCGCGTGATCGCGACGCCCGACATGATGGGCCTGGTGGGCAAGCTCGGCCGTATCCTCGGTCCGCGCGGCCTGATGCCGAACCCCAAGGTGGGGACGGTGACGTTTGACGTGAAGACGGCCATCTCGGAGGCCAAGGCCGGCAAGGTCGAGTACCGCGTCGAGAAGGCGGGCATCGTCCACGCTCGGATCGGCAAGGTCTCCTTCGCGGAGGACGCGCTCCAGGTCAACGCAGACGCGCTGATCCAGGCGCTCGTCCGGGCCAAGCCGGCGACAGCCAAGGGCATCTACCTCCGGAGCATCACGATGTCCTCGACGATGGGCCCGGGGGTTCGCATTGACCCGGTCCACTTCGTCGGCAAGGCAGAGGAGGCGTAGCCCATGGAACGGTCCCAGAAGGAAGCGGTTGTCGGCTCAGTCCGGCAGAAATTCGAGCGGATGTCTTCCGCGGTCTTCCTGGATTTCAAGGGAATGAACGTCGAGGCGGTCACCAAGCTTCGCGATGAATTCCGGAAGTCCGGCGTCGAGTACCGGGTCGTGAAGAACTCGCTCGTCCGCCACGCCGTCAAGGAGCATCCCTGGGCGAACACGCTGGCGAAGAGCCTGACCGGCATGACCGGCGTGGCCTGGAGCTACGAGGATCCGAGCGCGGCAGCCAAGGTCGTCAAGGCGTTCCGCAAGGACAACCAGAAGCTCCAGATCAAGGCGGGGCTCATCGAGGGGCAGATCCTCTCGGGCGACGCCGTCGAGACGCAGCTCGCGACGATGCCCGGCAAGGATGAGCTCCGTGCCACGCTGCTCGCGACGTTCCAGGCGCCGCTCCAGCAGTTCGTACAGCAGCTCAACGCGCCTCTCCAGAATTTCGCCTATCTCCTGAAGGCGAAGGAAGACGCGGCGGGTACGGCGGCCTGAGAGGGCGCTTTCGTAACAAATGGGCCTTGCGCCCGTCTGGTTTTGGTTTACATCGCCCCCTCCCCGGGGCGCGCAGAAGAGTTTGAAGGAGTCTTGCAATGGCTGAGATCACGCGCGAGCAGGTCGTCGATTACCTCTCCAACCTCCCTGTCATCCAGATCGCCGAGCTCATCAAGGACCTCGAGAACAAGTGGGGCGTCAAGGCTGCCCCCGCGGCTGTCGCCGTGGCCGCCGGCCCCTCGACCGCCGCTCCGGCCGAGAAGCCCCCGGAGCAGACCGAGTTCGACGTCATCCTTGCGAGCGCCGGCAGCAACAAGATCGGCGTCATCAAGGCGATCCGCGAGATCACCGGTCTGGGCCTGAAGGAGGCGAAGGACCTGGTCGAGGCCGCGCCGAAGACCGTCAAGGAGCAGGTTTCCAAGGCGGACGCGGAGGAGATGAAGAAGAAGCTCGTCGAGGCAGGTGCTACGGTCGAGCTCAAGTAACGATCACCGTTCCCTGCCAGGGGAAATCGGGATCCGCCGGAGGACGGCGGCAGGGCGATCGTCCCTGCCGCACGTCCCGCTTTTGTCTGAAGAAAGGGACCGCGGGTGCGGGTCCTTGCGCAACGCTGCTGTAGAGGACCGCGGCTACGGGTCCTCGGTCAATTCTGACGAGGACCGCGGGTGCGGGTCCTCGACCAATGCCGGAGCTCAATGGGTCGCCACGCGGTCCGCTCTGCCCCCACAGCCAAGATGTTTTGGGTCCTCACACCCTGGGGACGCTCGCTCGCCATTGGTGCGTAGCTTCGTGTTCGTTGCTCGGTTCGAGTCGTGCGCCCGCCCCGCACGGCTCGTGTGAGCCGGAGGAAATCGATGCCGTCGGTCGTCCAATCCAACTTCCGCGTCCGTAAGAACCTGGGTCGCGTTCGTCGCATCATCGACGTCCCCAACCTGATCGACATCCAGAAGTCGAGCTACGACAAATTCCTCCAGATGAGCGTTCCGCCGAACGAGCGGGAGGAGATCGGGCTGCAGGCGGTGTTCCGCTCGGTTTTCCCGATCAAAGACTTCAACGGCACGAGCGAGCTCGTCTTCGTCTCGTACAACCTCGAGCCGCCGAAGTACGACGTCGATGAGTGCCGCCAGCGCGGCATGACCTACTCGGCGCCGATCAAGGTCACGAACCAGCTGATGATCTACGACACCCGCGACGGCGGGGAGCGGATCGTCCGCGACATCAAGGAGCAGGAGGTCTACTTCGGCGAGCTCCCGCTGATGACCGAGACGGGCACGTTCATCATCAACGGGACCGAGCGCGTCGTCGTCAGCCAGCTGCACCGCAGCCCCGGCGTCTTCTTCGACCACGACAAGGGCAAGACGCACTCGAGCGGCAAGCTGCTCTATTCCGCGCGCGTCATCCCGTACCGCGGCTCGTGGCTCGACTTCGAGTTCGACCCGAAGGACATCATCTACGTTCGCATCGACCGCCGGCGGAAGATGCACGCGACCGTGCTGCTGCGCGCGCTCGGGTACTCGACGCAGGACCTGCTCAACTACTTCTACTCGACCGAGACCGTGTATCTCGAGCAGGGGGGCAAGTACTCGAAGAGCATCGAGTACGACCTCCTGGCCGGCCAGCGGACGACGCGCGACATCAAGATCGGCAGCGATGTCATCGTCAAGAAGAACACCAAGTTCACCCGCGCCGCCATCCGGAAGATGAAGGAGGCGAAGCTCGAGCGGCTCAGCCTCGAGCCGGAGGAGCTCGTCGGGAAGGTCGCGGCGCACGACATCGTCGACCCGGAGACGGGCGAGGTCGTGGTCGAGGTGAACGAGGAGCTCACCGAGGCGAAGCTCGAGCGGCTGCGCGACGCGAACATCGAGCAGTTCCGCATCCTCTTCATCGACGGCCTGAACGTGGGATCGTACCTGCGCGACACGCTGCTCACCGACAAGGTGAAGACGATGGAGGACTCGATCCTCGAGATCTACCGGCGGCTGCGTCCGGGGGATCCGCCGACGCTCGAGACCGCGAAGACCCTGTTCCACAACCTGTTCTTCAACGCCGAGCGCTACGACCTGTCGAAGGTCGGCCGGCTGAAGCTGAACTACAAGTTCTACCGTGACGTCCCCGAGGACGAGCGGCCGGGGCTCGACCTCACCGTGCTCACGCCGCAGGACATCCTGGAGACGGTGCGGCACTTGATCGAGCTGAAGAACGGGCGCGGCTCGGTCGACGACATCGACCACCTCGGCAACCGCCGCGTGCGCGCGGTCGGCGAGCTGATGGAGAACCAGTATCGCATCGGCCTCGTCCGCATGGAGCGCGCGATCAAGGAGCGCATGAGCATGTCGCAGGAGATCGACACGCTCATGCCCCACGACCTGATCAACGCGAAGCCGGTCAGCGCGGTCGTGAAGGAGTACTTCGGGAGCTCGCAGCTCTCGCAGTTCATGGACCAGACCAACCCGCTCTCCGAGGTCACCCACAAGCGCCGCCTCTCGGCGCTCGGGCCGGGCGGCCTCACGCGCGAGCGGGCCGGGTTCGAGGTGCGCGACGTCCACGCGACCCACTACGGCCGCATCTGCCCGATCGAGACGCCCGAAGGGCCGAACATCGGCCTCATCGCGTCGCTGTCGACGTTCGCCCGCGTGAACGAGTTCGGCTTCGTCGAGACGCCGTACCGCAAGGTCGAGAACGGCCGCGTGACCGAGGACGTGATCTGGTTCTCCGCGCTCGAGGAGGAGGGCAAGTACATCGCGCAGGCGACCGTGAACCTCGACGAGAGCGGGCGCTTCAAGGAGTCGCTCGTCTCGGCCCGCTACAACGGCGAGTTCAAGATCGTCACGCCCGAGATGGTGGAGCTGATGGACGTCGCGCCGAACCAGATGGTGTCGGTCGCCGCCGCGCTCGTGCCCTTCCTCGAGCACGACGACGCGAACCGCGCGCTCATGGGCGCCAACATGCAGCGCCAGGCCGTGCCGCTGGTCCAGTCGCACGCGCCGCTCGTGGGCACCGGCATGGAGGAGCGGCTCGCCCGCGACTCCGGCGTCTGCGTCATCGCGCGGCGCCCCGGGGTCGTCGAGAGCGTCGACGCGACGCGCATCGTCGTCCGGGCCGAGGGCGAGGGCGCCGAGGTGCCCGATATCTACCACCTCATGAAGTTCCAGCGCTCGAACCAGTCGACCTGCTACACGCAGAAGCCGGTCGTCAGGACGGGCGAGGTGGTGAAGAAGGGCGACGTGCTCGCCGACGGCCCGTCCACGGACATGGGCGAGCT
>JAICEP010000134.1 GCA_025924095.1 Sorangium sp. | reverse complement strand
GTGATCTCGGTCGCCGGATCGTAGCGGCGGCCATAGAGCCGCTCGATCTTCAGCGCCAGCGCCTCGCGCAGGGCCAGCACCCCCTGCATGGGGGCATACTGGTTATGGCCGGCGCGCATGTGGCGGGCGACGGCGTCGCAGAGCTCCGGCGCGCAGTCGAAATCTGGAAAACCCTGCGACAGGTTGATGGCGCCGTGCTCGTTCGCCAGGCGCGACATCACCGTGAAGATGCTGACGCCGGTCGACGGCAGCTTCGATGGGAACGCAGGCGTGGTCATGGGAGGTTCTATATCATCCCTCCTGCTCGGCCGCGCTCCCCGGCCGCGCGCTTTCTGGGCATACGCGCCCCTGCGAACCACGAGGTCTCGGGCGCGCGGGCTTCTGGCCGCGGGGTCGCGTCGATGCGGCGGATGGCCCGCGGGAGCACGGCGCCGAGCAGCGCGAGCACGCCGAGGAGCCCGCCGAGCGCGGAGAGCGGCACCGGCTGCCCGGCGCCCGCGAAGCGGTGGCGCGGGACGGCGTCGAGGTCGAACGCCGCGAGGCCCTTGTAGTTGAAGACGAGCGGATAGAAGTACCGCTTCAGCTGCTCATGGTAGGCGGCGATGCTGTCCCGGAAGGCGAGCTCGGTGGCCATGTCCGTGTCCGCCATCCGGTCGAGCAGGAGCTGGAGCGCGAGGGGCGGCAGGGCGAGGGCGGCCCGCTCGGTCCAGCGCTCCCGGCGCGCGAGCGCCGCGTGGTACGCCTCGACCTGCCGGGCGACGTGCGCGTCACCCATCTCGTGCATGGCGTAGTACCAGGGCCAGGAGAAGCGGTCCTCCGGCACGGGGGTAGAGGCCCACTCGGGGCGCCGCGCGAAGAACGGATCGAGCGTGGCGCGCTTCGGCCGGTCCCAGCCCGCGTTCATCTCCTGGCGCTGCGCGAGCGTGAGCTCGACGCCGCCGCGGGCGGGAGAGGCCGTGAGGATCGCGAGGTTGACCATCGCGGGCAAGAGGACGCACCAGGCCATCCAGGCGCCCACGAGCGTGATCGCGTTCCACGCCGATGAGCGGCGCAACGAGGCGACCAGGAAGACGAGCACGAACCAGAGCGCGACGTACGCGAGCGATGCGAGCGCGAAGGCGCCGGCGCGCGCGTCGAGCGGCAGGCCGAGCCAGGCGACGGCGAAGGCGAACAGCGCGAGCGCCACGGCGGAGACGAGCGCGGCGCGCAGCGCGAGCCGGACGGCGAGCAGGCGCGACAGGCGCGTGGGCTGGGAGCAGACGAGCGCCTCCGTGCCGAGGTCGTCGTCGCGCGAGCGGACATCGTAGCTCACGCCGATGATGAAGAGCGGGACGAGGAAGATGAGGACGAACCCGTAATCGAAGCTGCCGGCGAGCTGCTTGAGCGGATTGGCGATGTCCGTCTGGTAGAGCTGGGGCACGAGGCCGATGAAGCGCAGGTGACGGCTGTACGGGTGCACGTCGCGCAGCCCGGTCGACAGCGCCGTCCATTCGTTCGGCTCGTGCGCGATCGGCATCGCGAGGTAGTAGAGGACGAGGCCGAGGTCGTCGTGCGGCGCGTGGGTCTTGCGGAGATAGCTCTCCTCCTCCCTGAGCGCAGGCTCGAGCGCCGCGATGATCTCGCGCTCCGCCGCGACGCGGGCCGCGCCGTCCACGATGGCGGCGACGCCGGCCGCGAGCAGGAGGGAGGCGGTGACGAGGAGCACCCGCGCGCGGAGGAGCTGGCGGAGCTCGAGGCGAGCCCATGCGACAAATGGGTTCATGATGCCTCTCCGTGCCGGCGGGTGAAGAGCGCGACGCCGAGCGAGAGCGCCGCCGCCCACGCGAGCACGGCGAGGCCCGCGGGCGCGACGCGGGACAGCGCCCATCCGGCGGGAGGCCGCCTGTGCTCGAAGGGAGAGAGCTCGCTCCACTCGGCCCGATCGACGCGCTGCGCCTTGTCGTTGTGCCAGCGGATCCTGGTGATGTGCAGCTGATTCAGGTGCTGGATGAAGGCGTAGCGGTGCGCCTCGGCCTGCTGCTCGAAGTCGACGAGATGGTGGGCGTCGGTGCCGGCGAGCCCCATCGAGAACGAGCGGATCGCGAGCAGCGGCGTGAACAGGCCCGCCTGGAGCGCCAGCCCGTCCTGGGCGCGGTGCGCGTCGAACAGGCGCGTGTAGTAGTCGTTGAACAGCGCGGTGGTGACCTTCTCCCCCTCGCGCATCACGACGCCGCCGTAGTTGACCGGGAGGTCCTCGACCCGCGACGCGCCGTGCTTGGCCAGGGTGCGGCGCTGCAGCTCCTGGAAATGGGGATTCCCGGGATCGTGGCTGTCGCCGACGTCGCGGATCGCCCGCGCGAGGTCGAGCTCGACCTGCGCCCGCGACGGCGTCGGGTGGAGGCGGCTCGCGGCCTGGGTGGCGAGCCGCGGCACGACGATCCAGAGCGCGACCCACAGGCCGAGCAGCGTCAGGAGGGCGCCCTGCGCGCGGCGGTGGAAGGACGAGACGAGCACGCCGAGCGCCGTGCAGGCGGTCAGATAGACGGCATAGCCGCCCCCGAGGAGGGCGGCGCGGACGAGCGTGTCGCCGGAGGCGTCGAGGACGCCGGTGAGCATCGCGCCGGCGAGCGCGAGGGCGAGGAGCGGCGCGAGCCACAGCGCGACCGCGAGCAGCGTCCCGAGGGCCTTGCCGGCGATGAGGGCGCGCGCGTCCACGCCCTGGGAGATGGCGAGGGCCCATGTGCCGGCCTCGCGTTCGCCGGCGACGCTGGCGAAGGTCATGCAGAAGATGAGCAGCGGGAGCAGCACCTGGAGGACGAAGGCGGCGCTCGGGGTCCCGAAGCGCGCGAGCTCGCTCGACTGCGCGGCCTCGCTGAAGCTCAGCGCGTTGCGCTGGTGCGGCTCGAGGAAGAGGGACGTGCCGGCGAAGGACTCGAGGCCTGGGTCGAAGAAGCCGAGCGGGCTCGGTGGCCGGAAGGCGAAGGAGCCGTAATGGGCGGCCCGGTGCGGGTGGCGATCGGGCTGGTCGACCCACTGGCGATGGACGAGCTCCTGGAGGGCCGCGCGCTGGCGGGCCTCCCCGGTGTGGCGCGCCGCCTCGAGGAGGAACGCCGCGACGAGGAGCGCCGCGACGAGCGCGGCGGCGATGCGGAAGGTGCGGTTGCGGAACGCGCGGATCGCCTCGTGCCGCGCCGCTGTGAAGAGGGCTCTCATGCGCTGACTCCCTGAGGGTCTCGTCGGACCGCGGCGGCCTCAGAAGCGCAAGGTGCCAGTCACGTACGCCGAGCGAGCGTTGCCCGGGTTGTGCTGGGCCCCTGCGGCGCCGAAGTCCTTGTACCAGATGGACGTGTCGTACGACCGGTCGAGCAGGTTGTTCACCTCGACGCCGACCGAGAGGGCCTCGCTCACGTCGTACGCCGCGCTCGCGTTGACGACGACGTAATCGCCGACCTTCCGCGCGCCGTGCTCCCGGGTGCTGTTCTCCTTGTTCAGGTAGTAATCGCCCTGCGCGTAGCAGAAGAGCGAGACGAGCAGCTCCTGCACGGGGTGCACGTCGATCCCGCCCTTGGCGCTGAAGCTCGGGACGTGATCGAGCTCCTTGCCCTTGTTCGCGGCGAGCGCCGGCCCGGGCTCGACCTGCTCCGAGAAAGCGCGGCTGAACGCGCCCCACACCGAGAGAAACTCGAACGGCCGCAGTGTGAGCTCGACGTCGAAGCCGCGCCGCGTCGTCTCGCCCACGTTCTCGGCGTCGCCGGAGCCGTCGCCCTTGTCCCGCACCTCGCCGCTCGCGCGCTGCTCCCAGTAGGCGACGTGGCTCGTGATCCACGGGAAGACGCTCGACCTGTAGCCGATCTCCCATCCGTCGTTGATCGATGGATCGAGCGGCGTGTCCTGAACGGCATAGGCGCCCTTGCCGGTGCCGATCTGGAACGTGCGCCCGTAGTTGGCGTACAGGCTCTGCCCCTTCACCGGCGTGACCATGACGCTCGCCTTCGGCTGCCAGATGAAGCCGTAGTCGTTGAGGTCGTGATCGACCCTGCGGGCCGCCTCGCCCTCGGGCTGCTCCAGGAAGCTGCCGGCGCCGGCCAGGCGGTCGGCCCGCAGCGCGGCCATCAGCTTGATCGGCTTGATCGGGCTCGCGCTCGCCTGCACGTAGGAGCCGGCGGCGTGAAGGGCGAAGTCCTCGTCGCGGAACGCGGTGCCCTGCCGCTGGCGATCGATCGTGGGGATGCGCTGAGCTCGTGTGTCCTGAAGCTGGTAGTCGACCCCCCACTCGACGGTGAGGCCGAGCGCCCGGGGGTCGCGCGTGCGGTACGTGAGGACGGAGATCGCGCCGTACTGCCTGTCGTTCTCGACCCGTAGCTGCTGGTCGAGGTCGGGATCGAACTTCACCCACCGGTCCCGCAGGAACGCCTGTCCGTAGCCCTTCAGCTGCCACGAGAGGCCCTGGGTGAGCTCGTGATCCAGGTGGACGCTCGCGTGGAGGGTCGTCTGCCGGCCGCCGTCGGTCGCCGAGTGGGCGGGCGACGCCGTGGGGCGCGCGCGCGCGTCCTCTTCCGACAGGTAGCCGGGGGCGTCCGCGTCGAGGAGCATGCCGCGCAGGATGAGCCCGACCCGGAGCTCCCTGGACGGCTCGTAGAACCACTTGGCCGAGCCGGCGACCCTGTCGGTCCTCGCGTGATCGCGGTAGTTGTCCGAGCCGCGGTATCCGGCGAAGTAGGTCTGGCTCAGGGCGTCGTGCTCGGTCGCGACGAGCAGCTGGGGCTCGACGGTCCAGAAGCTCCCGGCGAGGAGCCGGGCGATGCGCTCGCTCCCCGTCTTGCGGGTGATGACATGGATGTTGCCAGCGACGTTGTTCAGGCCATAGCGCGGGTCGTTCGTGCCCTTGACGACCTCCATCCGCTCGATCTCGAGCGGAAAGACGGCCTTCATGTCGGGGAGGCCGACGTGGTGATTGCTGGGGATGCCGTCGATGAGCAGCTTCGTGTGGGCGACGTCGCCCTGCGTGTTGAAGCCGCGGAGCCCCACGTCGGCGTTGATGATGCCCTGGTTGAAGGACTCGACGTAGACCGCGGGCACGCGCCGGAGCAGCTCGAGCGGCTCGGCCGTGCTCTGCCCCTGGAGCTCCTCGCCGCCGAGGATATCGACCGAGGTCACGACGTCGGCGCTGTCGAGCGGGCCGACCCGCTGGCCGATGACGACGACCTCCTCGCCGAGCGCGGGAGAGGCGTCGAGCGCCGCGTTCCCTGGAGCGCCGGCCGGCGCGGCGTCTCCCGGGGGCGCCGCTGTGGCGGCGGGGGTCGAGAGGAGCGCGGCGAGCGCGGTGGCGAGGCCGGAGGTGCGCGCGCGCGGGGTCATGACAGGGCCTGCGGCGCAGGCGCGGCGGGAGCGGTGCCGCGCGGGGGGAGCGGGGGAGCCGCGTCGCCGGGGGGGTCGAAGTGCCGGCGGTACAGCGAGAGGACCTCGGCCTCGGACAGGCCGGCGGCGCTCGTGATCTCGACGAGCCGGCCGGCCTTCATGACGCCGATCCGGTGCGCGATGCTCGCGACGGCGCCGAGGTCGTGGGTCACCATCAGCACGGCGGCGCCGCGGTCGCCCTCGCGCCGGATCGCGGCGCAGAGCTCGCGGACGGCGCCCGGATCCAGCCCGGAGGTCGGCTCGTCGAGGAGCAGGGCGCTGGCGCTCTTCGCCTGCGAGAGGGCCAGGACGACCTTCTGCCGCATGCCCTTCGAGTAACCGCTCGCCGGGCGGCGCACGGCGCCCTCGGGCAGCCCGGCCGCGGTGAGCAGCCGCGAGAGCTCCGCCGAGGGCGGCACGCGCGCCTGCGACAGGCCGAGAAAATAAGCGAGGTTCTCGCAGCCGGTGAGGTGCGGATAGAGCTGGACCTGCTCGGGGACGTAGGCGATCCGCCGCCGCGCCCCGATGGGATCGGGCTCCACGTGAGCGGAGCCCACGTAGGCGGCGCCGGAGGAAGGCCTCGTGAAGCCGAGGAAGAGGCTCAGCGTGGTGGTCTTGCCAGCCCCGTTGGGGCCGAGGAGACAGAACACCTCTCCGGCCGGGACCTCGAGATCGAGCGCGTCGAGCGCGGGGACGCCCCCGTAGGTTTTCGAAAGCTTGTTCGCCGTGAGCATGACTGGGCAGCCGGGGCCATCGCCGCCGGCGCGCACCCTATGCGAGCGGCACAACTAAAAGTCAAATGCAAATGTGATGCAGTTGTATTTGATACGCCTCTTCGTCTCCTGGTCGACGCGGGGCGGCCATCAAGGTGAGCGCCGTCTGCCCGGGCGGCGTCGAGACCCACGTCGCGCTCGGCGACGGGCGCACCGCGGGCTCGGAGCGCATGCAGGGCTTCTCCACCGCGGAGGACGTGGCCGAGGCCGTGGTGCTCGCCGCGCTGCCGCGGGACCGCTCGCGCATCGTGCAGATCGTGATGCGGCCCATGAACGAGGCCACCTAGGGCGGGGCCCGGAAGCGGCGATCACCTCGCCTGTGTCATCGATCCCGGTGCAGGGGGGGCAGGTGGCGGCTCGAATGCGGGAACGGCTTCGTCCCGCACACGATGTAGCCGACGGTGCCGCCGGCGCTCGCGTACGTCCCCCGGGCGATCGCCTCGGCGTTTCTGTGGGCCGCGGCCAGCGCCGCCGCCCAGCACGCCTCGAAATCGTGCTCCTCGCCGCCGCCGGCGAGGAAATAGCGATGCGTGTCGGACCGGCTCCAGATCCAGAAGTCGCGCCGGGCGAAGTCGGAGATCTCCTCCACGGTCGCGCGCTGCTCCGCCGACGCATAGGGCGGCAGGACCCCGCTCGCCTTGTCGTTGAGATAGACCTGGATGTCGAGGAGACCGTGCCTGGCGAAGAGCTCGGGGACGAGCTCGCCCAGCGAGCTGTGCCCTTCGCCCAGGGCCGCCTTGCCCCGCTCGCACAGGAGCTGGAAGCGCACGAGGGTGAGGGTCTCCTCCACCGGCGCACGCAGCACGGCCGCGTCGAGCAGGGCGCCGGCCAGGTTGTTCGGCTCGGCGGCCGCCACGAGCCCGCCCGGCCTGGCGACGCGGACCATCTCGGCGATCATCGCGGCCGGATCCGCGGCGTGGATCAGCACCGTCTGGCACGTCACGAGATCGAACGTGTCGCCCTCGAACGGCAGCTGCTCGGCGATCCCGACCTGATAACGAAACCGCTCCGTCTCCCCGCGCGCCGTCGCGCGCTCGGCCGCCTTCTCGACCCAGACGGGATCGCGGTCGACGCCGGTGATGCGCGCCGCCCTGGGCAGGACGCCGCCGAGCACGCGCCCCCAGTGCCCCACGCCGCACCCGACGTCGAGCACCTCGCGCACCCGGCTCAGGCCCCACCTCCGCGCGAGGAGCTCGACGTAATCGTGATTCCACCAGCTGTCGCGCGTGTCGCCGAAGTACTCGGCCGAGTGCGAGGGGTGCTCGGAGAATTCATTTCCCATGACAAGGCACCTCGGGCGGACCTCACGAGAAGGTGTGGTCTCAACGTATCGCCTCCGGTGCGCTCTCCGCAACTCACGCTCGGTGGTAGCGCTCGTGCCGGCGGGCCGGAACGGCTCGGCAGCGCGGGCCTCAGGACGCCGTCAGAGCGACTCCAGGTAGGCGACAAGGGCTCGTCGATCCTGGGCGGACAGGTGGGCGGTGTGTCCCATGGTTCCGTCCACGCCGTCGAGTAGCGCGAGCAGCGTCGGGTAGCGGCCGTCGTGGTAGTACGGCGCCGACCTGCCGATGAAGCGCAGCGAGGGTGTATCGAAGGCGCGCACCGCCTCGAAGCGGGTCGCGCTCCCCACGTCGTGGCGCGCGCCGTCGGTGGTCAGCTCATCGCCCACGTGGCAGCTCGAGCAGCCCGCCTCGCGGGCGTTGAACAGCGCCTCGCCGCGCGCGGCGAGGGCCGCGTGGACGCCTGCCTTCGCGGCGCCGGCCGGCGGCGGCGCAACGATCGCGGCGCGCTCCTCGGCCGTGAGGTCCGCCGCGCCGCCGGGCGGCTCCATGGCGCGGAGATAGGCGAAGATCGCGTCGCGCTCCTCCGCGGTCAGGCCGGCGCCTCCGAGCCGCGACAGGGTCCGGGCGAAGTGGCCCTCCAGGTCCTTCTTGTCGCCTTCCCAGCCGTACGGCGCGGTGCCGTCGAGCCGCCCCATCAGCATCGGCGTCTGGCGCGGCCCCTCGGGCGTCGACCACGTGAGCGCGTCGTCGCGACCGTCGGGGTGGCAGCTGGCGCAGGCGCGACCGTCGAACGCGATGCGCCGCCCGCCGGCCGCGTGGAAGAGCCGCTGGCCCTCCGCGCGCCGCTCGTCGAGGCGCGACGCGCGGGGCAGCACCACGACCGGCAGCTCGCCCGAAAGCTCCTTGCTGGGGCCCCGGATCACGGCCGACGCCGGGGCGCGGGTGGCGGGCAGGATCGTCAGCTCGCCGTCGAACCGGGTGAAGACCACGGCGCGCCCGCGCGCGCTGTCGACGGCGATGGCGGTGGGCCCGGAGCCCACGCGGGCGCGGTAGAGCTCGCGATCCCGCACCGATCCGGCCGCCTTCGTCTGGCCTGGGATCCGGGCGCGGGCGTCGTAGGCGATCACCTCGTCGCGGCCGAGGCAGGTGACGAGCAAGACCTCCTCGCCGGGCGCGATCGCGGCCGCGCGCGGCAGCTGGCAGCCCTGGGTCCCGAGGTGGGTCGACACCGGCGGGACGTCCGCGCGCTCGCCCAGCGCGTCGACGACCGCGATGTGGTCGATCACGGTCTGGGCGCGCGCGGCCCCGTAGCCGCCGCTGTTCGTCCCGGGCCCCGGATCCACGAGCGCGATGGGCGCGAAGACCGCGCCGTTCGCCGCGCGCGCCAGCGCGAAGCCCTGCGAGCCGCGGCGGTCGACGCGCACCGGCGCGGGCGCCTGGACCGCCCGGAGGCCCTTCAGCCCGGCGGGCGCGCTTCGAGCGGCCCCGCTCGGCACGGGAGGGGCAACCCAGCTCGATAGCTTCGACAGTGCAGCCCGTGGGCGCCACTCCACCCCGTCGGTCGGGAGCTCCCGCGCCGAGGTCGGCGCCCCGCCATCGCCGAGCGCCACGACGCTGATGCGGCCGCCCACGGCGTGGGCGACGAACGCGCGCTGGCCGTCGGCGGATGCGACGACCGCGCCGGGATCCCGCGCGAGCGGGAGCTCGCCGAGCCGCCGGAGGTCCGCGGTCGCGAAGCTGGTGAGCGCGGGGGCCCACCGGCTCGCGACGAGCAGGGTCGCGCGGTCCGGCGTCATCGCGAGCCCCACCGGCTCGCTCGCCACGGGCACCAGGCAGCGGCGCGCGAGCGGTGCGGCGGCGCCGGTCGGCTCGAGCACCTCGAGCAGGCCGCGGTCGCGCAGCGAGGCCACGACGCGACCGTCGCCCAGCACGATCACCTGGGCGGGCCGGCCCGCGAGCGGGGTGCGCGCGAGCGCGGCGCGGGCGTCGAGGTCGACGGTGTGGAGAGCGCGATCGTCCTCGTCGGCGACGAAGGCGAGGGTGCGGCCGTCGAGGTCCGCGAGGGCGACGCCGGAGCCGGCGTGGGTCGGATCGAGCGGCGCGGGCGCGGGGCCCGCGGTGCGCCGTGCGCAGGACGGCGGCGGCGTCGGTCCGGCGGCTGCGATGATCGGCGGCGTCGGTCCGGCGGCGGCGGCGCTCGGCGCCGGTGGGGCCGCGTCGCGCGGGGCGGGGGTGCAGGAGATCAGGAGGGCGAGGGCGGTCGGGGCGGCGGCTCTCATGCCCGGACCATCGGGCGAGCGGGCGAGCGTGTGACAGGCGCATCCCCGAGGAGGGACCGTCTCCTCGGGTCGCCGTATCGATCGCGAGGATCCCCCTGTTCTTCAGGATCAACAGCGCCTCCTCGGCGTGCTGACGCCGCGGAGGGTCGCGAAGTAGACGAGCGCAAGAGCAGGCTATCTCCGCTTTCTGTGTTTCCCTCTCTCGCTTCCAGGGCGAAGCTCCGGCCGTGAGGCGTCTGGGTGCCGGGTGGGCGTCCATGCGCCCCCGCCGGAGCGGTCGAGCTCCGGAGCGATGAGAGGAGCGCCATCATGCATCGATCGTGGCTCGCGGTGGTCGAATCGTTGGTTCCCGTCCTGGCGTCGGTGCTCCTCGCGTGCGCCGACGCCGGCACGGATCCGGGCGGAGCAGGGGGTACGAGCCGAGACGCGCCCGGCGGATCGAGCTCGCCGGCGGCGTCGACGTCCGCCTCGTCGACGTCCGCCTCGTCGACGTCCGCCGGAGGGGCCCCCGACCTCTGGATCCCGGCGCTGGAGACGTCGTGGCACTGGATGATCGACCACCCCTTGGATGTGAACGACCCGAGGGACATGGGCTTGGTCGATCCCACCGGAGCACCCCTCGATACGCCGCCCCCCTCGGTCTACGACCTCGACTGGGAGTTCACGCCGGCCGAGACGGTCGCAGCGCTCCACGCGATGGGCGCCAGGGTCATTTGCTACGTCGACGTCGGCGCGTTCGAGGACTACCGGCCGGACGCCGTCGACTTCCCGGAGTCGGTCAAGGGCAACCCGGACTACCACTGGGAAGGCTCGTTCTGGCTCGATATCCGGCAGATCGACGTCCTCGGGCCGATCATGCGGGCCCGGTTCCAGGCCTGTAAAGACAAGGGCTTCGACGCCATCGAGCCCGACGAGGTCGACGGCTACGCCAACGACTCAGGGTTCCCCCTCACCTACGAAGACCAGATCGCCTACAACCGATTCATCGCGGAGCTCGCCCACGGCATGGGCATGTCCGTCGGGCTCAAGGGCGACATCGAGCAGGCGGAGGACCTGTGGCCGTACTTTGACTGGACGCTGAACGAGCAGTGCTTCGAGTACGACGAGTGCGAGATCCTCGTCGATACGTTCCTGGCGAACGGCAAGGCCGTGTTCGAGGTGGAATACGACGATCCGTTCTCGGGTCACATGACCGATGGATCGCTCTTCTGCCCGCGGGCGAACGCGTGGAATTTCAACAGCATGGAGATGCCGCTCGACCTCGACGGCGGTCGGTGGCCCTGCCGGTGAGCTCCGGCCTTCGATGGGCCGGCGCTCCAGGGCACGGGGTGAGTCAGCAGAGGAGCGCTCGCTTGATTCGGAACGAAGACCTGTTCAACGGAGCCTCGCGCGCGCGAAGCGCTACCGAGGGCGCTGCTCGTCCGCGTGGAGGCCGCGCAGCACGATCGCCAGCCCGCCGAAGAACTCCTGGTCCGGCGGCACGCGCCGCGCGTCACGAGCCGTCGCCGACAGGAACGGATAGTCCGCCTCGGAGAGCGCCGCCAGCCGCGCGGTACCGTCCCCCGACAGCGGGCCGAGGTGCTCGGCCTGGAGCGCGCCGCTCACGTAGCTGATCAGGCTGCGAAAGGCGATGACCCGGTGCGCTCCGGCGAAGCCGGCCGCGGTCAGCACCCCGAGCAGCGCCTCGCCGAACCGCCGCACCCCCTCGGAGCTGTGCCGGTGGGCCAGCGTCAGCGGGACCACGGCCGGGTGCGCGCGGATCGCGTCGCGCACGCGCGCGACGAGCAGCGTCACCCGCTTGCTCCAGGGGGCGCACGCGGGCACGTCGACGTCGACGGCGCTGAGCACGAGGTCGACCACCAGCCGCTCGAGTTGTTCGCGGTCGTTCACGTACCGGTAGAGCGCCATCGTGCTCATCCCCAGCTCGCCGGCGACCGCCCGCATCGAGAGCGCCGCGAGCCCCTCCCGATCGATGACGGCGAGCGCGGCGGCGGCGATGCCTTGCGGGGAAAGCGAGCGCGGGCGGGGCATGACCTTGACAGCGTACATCGTACGCGCATACTTGTTAAGTATACACAGTACACCTACGAGACCGTTCAGAGGATAGGGAGGCTCGATGTCCAAGCGGTTGAGACCCGGCGCCGTCGTCGCCGGACGCGATCTTGTGAGCGTCTCCGGCGCGCCTGTCCGCATCCCGGATCCCGCGCGGTTGACCCACCTTCAGTTCCGGCGCTTCGCGGGCTGCCCTGTCTGCAACCTGCACCTGCGCTCCTTTGCCCGTCGTCACGACGAGGTGGTCGCTGCGGGCATTCACGAGGTGGTGCTGTTCCACTCGCCCGCCGGCGAGCTGCGCGAGCACGTGGCCGGCCTGCCGTTCGCGGTGGTCGCCGACCCGGACAGGCGGCTGTACGGCGAGCTCGGCGTCGAGTCCTCGCCCCGCGCGCTGCTGGATCCGCGGGCCTTCTGGCCGATCCTCAGGGCGATCGCGGCGAGCCTGCCGGCGGTCGTCGCGCGGCGGCAGCCGGCTCCCTCGCTCGATCCGCACGGCGGCCGGCTCGGGCTGCCGGCCGATCTGTTGATCGCGAGCGACGGGCGGGTGCTCGCCGCGAAGTACGGCGAGCACGTCGACGATCAGTGGTCGGTCGACGTGCTCGTGACCCTGGCACGCGCGGAGCGGGACCGGCCCGCTTCCGGCGATGTCGTCAGTGTCCCGGAACGCGGTTGACCCTCCGAGCAAGCGACGTGCGCTCGGCGCGGTGCGTCGTTCGGTACGATCAGCGGGTCGGCGCGATACGCGACGTTGAGCTCGATTGACTCTGAATGGATACCGGTCTCAGGGACCGGCACATGCCGCGTCAGTACGGTGTTCCCGTTCGGGGCGCGTACGGTGATGCGCCCGTCGGCGACGCGATACCCGCGTCCAATGATCATGGTCACCACTTCGCCCGGCAGTAGCATGCGCGGGTGCCCTGCTCGTGTGACGCGCACGCCGGGCAGCGCCCTGTGCGTATTCAACCCTC
>JAICEP010000133.1 GCA_025924095.1 Sorangium sp. | reverse complement strand
TTCCCCCGCCTTGAGCTCCACCGCCACGCTCGCCGGCTCGTACCCTTGCCGCCGCACCGAGATCGTATGCGTACCCGGCTCCAGGAACACCGGATCCTGGAGCGGCACGGTCCCGACGACCTCCTGCCCCACGCGCACCTCCGCGTCCTCCACGTCAACGCGCAGCCGGACCGCGCCCACCTTCGCCCGCGCTTGCGCGTACGTCTTGAGCGCGGCCGCGCGCTCCTCCGCCGTCGCCGTCGCGTCCTTCTCGATCTCGCGCACGTAGATCGCGAGGTGCTTCGCCGCGTCAACATACCGCTGCAGCATCAGCTCGCAGGTCCCCATGCCGCCGGCGATCGTGTAGTGCTTCTGCAGCGCCCAGGCCGCCACGAACGACGCATACGCGTCAGCCCAGCGCCCCTTCTCCGACGCGGCCACGCCCTCGATGTAGAGCTTCCTGGCCTTGTCGCTCATCGCCTCGCTGGGCGCGTTCGGAGCCTTGATGGCCGTCTGGCCCGCAGCTCCCGCCTGCCCCGCGCCCCTCGGCGAGGCGCCGCCCCTCGGCTGCGCCTCGCTCGGCGAGGCGGCCGCCAGCAGGCCGACGAAGCACATCCACGGAACACTCTGCGCGAGACGCATGATCAAAACTTTACCTTCGGTTGAATCGCGCCCACAGGCTTCTGGTCCTCTGGCTCGCGCGCTGACTCTTTCCCGCGTTGCTGCTGCGCGGCAGACGGCTTCGACCCCGACCTCCCGCCGCCGGTCTTCCGCGGCTGGCCCGCCGTCGACGCCGACGCAGGCGGCTTCGCCTGCGGATTCCCCTCGGCGCTCGCCGCCTCTTCCGGCGGCGCCGCTTGCCCCGCTGCCGGCGCCGCCCCCGTCGCCTGCGGCACCGCCGTCTCCGCCCCCTCCTTCACGCTCGCCCCCGGCGTCCCGCGCTCCGGCTCCGGGGCCGCCGAGGGCGCCACCGCCGGCGGCGGCGCCGGCTGCGCTCCCGGACCCTTCGACACAACGACCCACGCAACAGCCCCCGCCGCGACGGCGCACCCGAGCCCCGCGACCGCCCAGAGCGCCTTCCGCGATGTCCGGGGCTGCTCGACGACGATGGGAATGTCCCCGAGGTCGTCATCCGCCGTGTTCACCCCCGCCGCGACAGACGACAGCACCGGCGCGTGCGGCGCGCCCCTGCCCGCAGCGCTCGGCAAGGGCGGCGGCCCCGCCCCCGCCCCCCGCCGAGCCGCGTCCGCCGAGCCGCTCGCCATCGGCGCCCCGCCGCCCACCGCCGGTCGTCCAGCGGCCGTACCCCCGCTCACCGCATGGCCCGGCCGAGCCTCCACAAGCCCCGTGTCCCGCAGCAGCTGCTCCGCATCGATGACCAGCGTCCCCTTCGGCCCCATCGCCTGCGACGCCGGCCCCGCGCTCGGCCCCTCCGACGCGTGCGCCTCGCCCCACTCGACCCGCCGCTGCGCCGGCGGCGACGCCGACGGCGCCCGCCCCCGCTCCGACACGGGCCCCGCAGGCATCGCCCCTCCAGCGGTCTGCACCAACTGCGCCGCGCCCCCCGCCTGCTGCGCCGCGTACCGCTCGCGCCAACCCCCGAACTGCGGCTTGTTGTCCCCCGGCTCGCCCTGCGGCCGCGCCCCGAACACCTTGCGCGCGATCTCCCCCTCGTCCTCCGCGAGGTCCTCGATCCGGATCAGCACCCCGTGCCGATCCTCCATCGTCATGTCGCGCTCCCTCACGAACCGCACCGAGACCCCACCCGGGATATCCGCCTCGCGCCCGCTCGTGATCGACGTCCACTTGATGTTCGACCGGTACAGCACCATCGCGATCTTCGCCGCCGCATGCGCGATCGCGCCGAACGGCTCATCGTGCTTGTGCACGATCACGACGCGCTTCGGCAGCGCCCCCTCGTCGGCCACCCAGTCCCACGTCGCGCTGCTCCGCCGCAGGTACGGCAGATCCCCGAACTCCTCGACATACCGCTCCAGCACGTGCGCCACCCGCTCCGGCGCCTCGCGCACCGCGCCCGCGTACTCGCGGTAGAACATGCCCGCCGACGAGTTGACCTCCGTCGCGTTCATCACATGCCGGTAAAACGTCGCCGACGCCTCCAGGAGCGACGTGTAACCGAGGTCCCGATCCACCGCGACGAGACCGTGCGCGAACGGCGGATTCCCACGCCCGGCGTGATCGATCGCCCCGCCGATCCGGAACCCGAAGATGAGCCCCACCGCCCCGTGCCCCGGCTCATGCTGCGTGTCGTCGCGCGACAGGTTGCCGATCGCGAACGCATGCGTCGCCCCCGTCGCCGGCTCGATGTACTTCATCAGCCGCGCCAGGTGGCTGAAATGCGTCGTCGTGAGCGCCCCCTGGGGAACCTCGGGGCAGTACATGAAATCGATCTGATGCCCAGGGATGTTCCCGTGCAGCACGTGATACCACGACGCCTCCGCAGGCGCGCGATACCGCGGGATCACATACCCCGAGGCGCCCTCGCTACCGTACATTGGGCCTGACCTGCTGCGGCATCTGCGGGGCAGGGAGCTGCGCGGTCCGCGACAGCGCCGGATTCGGCCCCATGTCCTGCTTCATCCGCTGGAGCAGCTGCGGGTCGTACGCGTTCTTCGGGAGGATGCGCTCCACGAAGTGCGAGAACAGATGGTGCGTGCTGTGCCCGTAGCTCGCCGACCCGACAAGCACCCGGATATCAATGTGGTTCTTGTACCGCTCCAGGCTGTCGATCAGCGGCTTGTAATACCCGCGCGCCTCCTTCTCCACCTCGGCGGGCGTCCCGGACAGAACATCGGACTTGTTGATGAACAGCACCACCGCCTTGCACGACGCCAGCGTCTTCGGGCTGAAGAAGAACTGCAGCGACTGCGGCTGAAACTCCCGGAGCTGCTCCTGGATCCGCGACGGCTCGAGCTTCAGCCCGTCCTTGCCCGCCAGATCCACCACCATCAGGAGGCCGTGGATCTCCTCCATGATGAGCTCCTGCTGCGCGTCCACGATGTGCTCGCCGCCCCAGTCGCCGACCTCGAACACGTGCTCCGTCAAGACCTCTTTCGTCTGGACGTGGCTCACCGTCCGCTCGTAACGCTCGATCTTCGTGCCCTGCAGCGTGCCGAGATCCACGAGCGGATTCGCCCACTTGAGCGTGAGCGACGTCTTGCCGGTCCACTTGATGCCAAGCGTCAGGATCTTGTACCGCTTCTGCGTGATCTTCGGCCGGCTCTCGAGCTCGCTCTTGTACCAGTCGATCTCCTTCTGCTGAGCGTCGAGCCAGTCGACCTTCTGCCGGTCCTCGCCCCGCGCCATGTCGAGCGACTGCTGGAGCTGAGCGTACTGCGCCCGCACCTGCTCCAGCTGGCCCTTGGCCTGCCGGAGCGCCTCGATGTGCTGGTTCGCGTCCTTCAGCTGCCGCTTCAACGGCATCACCTGCATCAGCAGGAACACGGCGCCTGCGCCGCACGCCACCGCAATCAACCCGAGCACAATCGGTAGAACAACCTGCATGGCTCACAACCCTCGCGCCCCGCCGGGCGGCTCTCCCAAGCTGTCCTGTCCCGTGCGGCCGGAAAAACGGCCAGCGCGGGCCGGCCTGAGTCCTGAGCTCTCATCAGACCACGGCTCGCCGCAGCGGACAAGTGCGAGGTAATCCTCGGCACGAGCCGCTCATTCACCGCCCGCCATCGCCCGTCACCGCCCGCCACCGCCCGTCACCGCCCCACACGCGAGCGCCCCGCGCCCTCGTCGCCGCAGCCTGCTCTCCCCGCGACGTCCCGCTACCGGCCTGCCCCGCTCACCTCACGCCGCCGCCCTTCCGGGTCACCCGCGGCAGCGCCGTCCTCGTCTCCGGCGCGAGATCCAGCGCGTCCCGCTCCCCGGCCGCGAGCCGCAGCGCGCCCGCATACGCGATCATCGCCCCGTTGTCCGTGCAGCTCGCGAACGGCGGGACGAACAGGGCAAGCCCGCGCCGCTCGCACGCCGCCGCCATCCTCGCCCGGAGGCCCCGGTTCGCCGCGACGCCCCCCCCGAGGACCACCCGCTCGACGCCCTCGGCGCGCGCGGCCCGCACGGTCTTCTGCACGAGCGCGTCGACCACCGCGCCCTGGAACGCCGCGCACAGGTCGTGGAGCGCCTGGCCCTCCGGCCGCCCCCGCCTCGCCACGTGGCGCGCCACAGAGCTCTTGATGCCCGAGAAGCTGAACTCGAGCGACTCCTTCCGCGCCATCAGCGCCGGCACCGCCTCCGCCGCGGCCGCCGCGTCCCCCGTGGCCGCGAGCCGGTCGACCACCGGGCCGCCCGGATACCCGAGGCCGAGCAGCTTCGCCACCTTGTCGAACGCCTCGCCCGCCGCGTCGTCGCGCGTCGCGCCGAGCTCGCGGATCGCGCCGATCGCAGGCCCGTCCACCCGGTAGATCGCCGTGTGCCCGCCCGAGGCGAGCAGCGCGACGTACGGGAACGACGGCCGCGGCTCCGGCGAGGGCAGCAGCGGCGCGCCGTCCCGCCGCAGGAACACCGCGAGCAGGTGCCCCACGAGGTGATCGACGCCGACGAGCGGCTTGCCCGCCGCCCACGCGAGCCCCTTCGCGGCCTGCATGCCGACGAGCAGCGCCCCCGCGAGGCCCGGCCGCGACGTCACCGCGACGCCGTCGAGGTCCGCCGCCGTCATGCCCGCGCGCGCCAGCGCCTCGCGCACCACCGGGACCACCGCGCGCGCGTGATCGCGCGCCGCGATCTCGGGCACGACGCCCCCGTACGGCGCGTGCAGCGCCACCTGGCTGCGCACGACGTCCGAGAGGACGTCGCCCCCCTCGGTCACCACCGCCGCCGCCGTCTCATCGCACGATGTCTCGATCCCTAGAACCCGCATGTTCCCGTCCGCCGCGTCAGCCTGAAGTTGCCGAACACCTGCCGCTGTCCCTCCCCCGGCGCCTCGCCCGACGCGAGCGGCTCCCGGCCCGGCCGGAGCAGGCGGACCTCGACCGACCCGTCCGTGCGCAGCGACAGGATCGCGAGCAGCGGCTCCACCTCCGGATCCGACGCGCTGACAGCGTAGATCGCGTTGCGCTCCCGGCCCTCGCCGAGCTCCAGCCGAGAGAGCGGATCGTGGGCGAGGGCGCCGATCGGCCGCAGCGACGCGCCGTCGAGGAGGCGCCGCTCCGGCGTTGCGCCGTCGGGCGCCTCGTAGGTCCACAGGGCGCCCGGCGGCTCGGGCCCGTCGAGCGCGTCCGCGTCGAGCGACAGCCGCATCTGCACCCGCGGGCTCAGGCCCGCGCGGAACGCGCCGCCCAGCGTGATCGCGCCGCAGTAGGCCTCGCCGTCGGCCGTCGAGAACCGGCTCACGTCGTCGCAGCCGGCCGCCGCGCCCGCGCTCAGGGAGCCGGCCAGGGCGAGCGGCGCGAGCCGCAGCGCGACGCGCCGCGGCCCGGGCAGAGCGGCGCAGCTCAAGGCGCGGCGCTCCGCATCAGCTCGGCCGCGGCCTGGCGCACGCGCGGCTCGGGGTCGCGCGCCGCGAGCTGCTTCAGCACCGGCGCCGCCGCCGCGCGATCCGCCGAGGCGAGGGCGCGCGCCGCCGCCTCGCGCACCAGGGCGTACGCGTCGGAGCGGGCCGCGGCGCCGAGCGTCCCGGCGACCTGACCCGACCTGCCGCCGGCCGGCGCGCCCAGCCGACCCAGGGCCTCCGCCGCGCGCACGCGGAGCGGCCAGCTGGGCGAGGTCCGCAGGAGCTCCGAGACGGCCGCGATCGTCGGCCCGTGCCGGACCGCGCCGAGCGCCGCGAGCGCCGCCCGCCGCACGCTCTCCTCCGGATCGCCGAGCGCGTCGACCACCGCGGCCTGCGCCTCGGGCTCGGGCCGGGTCGCGAGCAGCTCCACCGCGCGCGTGCGCACCTCGATCGCCGGGTGCCGCACGAGCGCCACGAACCCGCTCACGACCGCGGCCGCGACCGCCTCCACCGCCGCCTCCACCTGCCGCAGAAGCTCCTGTTCGTGCTCCGCGCGCGCCGCCGTGAACGGCGCGAGCCCGAGCGCCGCCCCGCCCGCGGCGGCGCCGCGTTCGCCGCCCGCGTCGCCGGGCACGCCCGCGCCGCGCGACAGGATCGCGTCCGCCACGACAAGCGCCCGCTCCGGCGACGTCGCGACCGCGGCGACCGCCGCCTTCTGGAGCGCCGGGCCGAGCGCCACGAGCGCCGCCGCGCGGTCCTCCGGGCCGGGCGGATCCGGATCGAGCCCCGCGAGCACGTCCTTCACCGTCAGCGCCCCGTCCGGTACGGGCAGCGGCTCGCGCGCGCGCGGGTACTCCCGCCGCGTGAGCGCGACCGCCGCCGACACCGCGGCGGCGCGCAGCCCCTCGTCCGACGAGAACGCGCCGGCCGCGATCGCCTGGGCGGCCCCCGGCGAGGCGGACGCGACGGCCTCGCCGGCGCCGCCGAGCCGCGCGAGCGTGATCAGCGCCGCGCGGCGGAGCTCCGGCTCGCTGGAGTCGGCGAGCGACATGAACAGCGCGGGCCCCTCACCGCCGCCCCCGAGCTCGCCCAGCGCGCGGACCGCGGCCGCGCGCGGCATGGAGCCGGCCTCGGGCGCCCGCGCGACCGCGGACCGCGCCGCCGCGTGCCTCCGGTCGTGCGACACCCCGCGGCCGATCGCCGCGATGGCCCGCACCTCCGGCGCCGGCGACGACAGGAGCCGCGCGAGCAGCGCCTCGGCCTTCGCCGCCGCGGGCCGGCCGCCGCCCGCCGCGAGCCGGGCCACGCCCCAGGTCGCCGCGACCGCGACCGCGTCGTTCGGCAGCACGCTCGCGGCCGCGTCCCTCGGCGCGAGCATCTGCTCGTAGCGCTGCAGCATCGCCGGGTCGCGCAGCGCGCCGCACGCGATCATCGCGCGGGCGCGCAGGCCCTTGTCCGCCTGCCCGATCGCGAAGTTGTAGAGCGCCGGCCCGGCGCTCTTGTTCTCGACGTAGGCCAGCACCTCGATCGCGATCTTCTGCTGCGACTCCTTCTCGTCGGCGAGCGCGTCGAGCAGCGGCTTCACCGCGCGCGCGCCGATCTTCGCGAGCTCGGCCCGCGCGGGCGCGCTCGCCGCGCGGTCCTCGGCGCGGACCTTCTGCATCAGGGGGAAGGTCATCGCCCCGTACAGCTCCACGAGCAGCCGCCGGTAGAGCGGCTTCTGCGGGTTGCCGACCGCGACCGGCAGGAGCTCGCGCTCGAGCACCTCGAGCGAGCTCCTGCCGAGGTTCACCTGCATCGACATCCGCGCCGCGCGCGCGACGAGCTCCTCGTCGTTCGACGCCCGCACCACCCGCCGGAAGAGCCGGTCGGCCTCGTCGGCCTGCCCCGCGGTGAGCAGCAGCTCGGCCAGGTCGAAGTAGACGGGGAACAGCCGGTCGTTCTTCGTGAGCGCCTGCCGGTACTCGGCGATGGCGCGCGGGAAATCCTGCCGCCTCCGATACATGTCGCCGAGCTTCTGGTGGCCGCTCGCGTCCTCGGGCGACAGCTCGACGGCGCGCGCGGCGTACCGGATCGCGTCGTCGTCGCGGTAGAGCTCCGCGGCGTACTGCGCCATGCGCTGGTAGAACTCGCGGGCCCGCTTCGGGTTCACCTCGACGAGCTTGCCCAGCACGTCGATGGCGCCCAGGAGGTTCTGCTGGAGCACGAGCACGCGCTCCAGCGCGAGGAGCGAGTCCTCGTCGCCCGGCGCGGCCTGGACGAGCTTCCGGAGCGTGGCCTCGGCGTCGGGCAGCCGGTGCAGCTTGCGCTGCACCTCGGCGAGCAGCCGCCCCGCCTCCAGGTCGGGCGGGGTCGCGTTGAAGCGCGCGCCGAGCGGCCCGACGCGGCCCGGCAGCTCGTGGGTGAGCGACCAGAGGCTGACGATGTGGGCGCGCGCCTCGCGCGCGAGCAGCTTGTCGTTGCCCGCGCCGGCGAGCAGCTGCTCCCAGAGCTCGCGCGCCTCCCCGTAGCGCGGCGCGGCGTTGCCGAGCGAGCTCGCCGTGCGCTCCAGCGCGATCGCCAGCGCCTTCTTGTAGCGCGCGTTCGCGGGCTCGAGCTGCGCGGCCTCCCGGAGCGCGGCGAGCGCCTCGGCCGCCATGTCGTGGTCGAGGTACACCTCGCCGAGGGTGGCCGCGGCGCGCGCCCGGCCCGGCACGACCTGCTTGATGCGCGCCCAGGTCTCCAGCGCCTTCTTCTTGTCGCCCGCCTGGAAGTACCGATCGCCCAGGTCGACGAGGTGGCTCGGGTCGCCGCCCGCGGCCCCGGCGAGCCGCTGGAGCACCTTGAGGGCACGGTCCTTCTCCTCGACCCGCTCGTAGAAGTCGGCGACGGCCGCGAGCGTCTCGGGCTCGTCCGCGACGCGCCCCTCGAGCTGGGTGAGCAGCGCGAGCGCCTTGGGCCGATCGCCCCGCTGGATGAGCGTCTCGCACAGCTCGAACACGAAGTCGGCGTTGTTCGGGGCCGCCTTGATCAGGAGCTCGTACTCGCGGATCGCGGTGTCGAGCTCGCCGGCGGTCTGGAGCAGGTGGACGAGCCGGAGCCGCGTGTCGATGTGCTTGCCGTCGAGCGCGAGCGCCCTCCTGTAGATCGCGATCGCCTTGTCGACGTCGCCGGTCTCCTCGTACAGCGCGCCCAGGGTCGAGAGCCGCTGGAAATCCTGCCCCTTCTCGGCCTCGAGGAGGGTGATGAGCTCCGCGAGCTTCCCCTCGGCGCGGAACGCGTCGGTCATGATGAGGAGGATCTCGGCCCGCACCCCCGCGGCGTTGCCGGCGATGGCGAGCGCCCGCCTCAGCACGGCGAGCGCCTCGTCCATCTTCTTCTGCCTGGCGAGCGCCCGCCCGAGGTCGCGCAGCGCCGGCGCGAGCGCCCGGTTGTCGCCGGTCGCGGCCTTCACGAGCTCGCGGAACTCGGCCTCGGCGCGCGCGTGGTGCCCGCGCGCGGAGAGCTCGCGCCCGAGCTCCGCCTTCACGAAGAGCGAGCCCTGCGCGTTCTTCACGAGCGCATCGTGCTGCGCCTTGGCCGCGTCGAAGTCCGAGAGGTCGAGGCAGAGCGCGAGCAGCGTGCGCCGGGTCTGCTCGACGTCCGCGGTGACCTTGAGCTGCGGCAGCGCCTTCTCGTAGTGCGCCCGCGCGCGGGCCTTGTCGCCGCGGTCCGCCTCGAGCTGGGCGAGCGCCATCATCGCCGCCGGGTCCGTCGGCCGGTCGGCGATGGCGGCCTCGTACGTCTTGATGGCGTCGTCGTAGCGCCCGTCCTGCTTGTAGATGCCGGCGAGCACCACCTTGGAGGCCCAGGCGCCTTCGCCGGGCTGCGCGGCGCGGCGCTCGAACTCCTCGACGAGCTTCTTCAGGTTCCCGTCGCGCTCGCGGTAGAGCTGGGCGAGGCGCTGGAGCGGGAACGGCGCGCTCGGCTGGCTCATGACGATGGCCGTGTAGCGAGCGATCAGCGCGTCGCTCGACGGCCCGCCCCGCTTCGCGTCGCCGCTCTCGCCTGCCTCGGGCTTCGTCTGCGGCCGCGGTGCGGGCTGCGGCCGCGGTCCGGGCTGCGGCTGCGCGGCGGGGCCCGGCTTGCCGCCGCCGGGCTTCGGGGCCTTGGGCCTGGGCCGCTTGCCGCGGCCGGAGGGATCGAAATCCGCGGCCGCGGCGTGCGGGACCGCGAGCGTCGCGGCTGCGGGGATCAGGACCGCGAGGCAGCCGGCCAGAACAAGGGATCGCACCGGGGTAGGGTAGACCGGCGGTGCGCGGCGGGCCACGCGGAGCGGCGGCAGCGGCTCCAGGAAGGGGCGCGGTCCGGGCGCCGCGGCGCGCCGGGCGGGTGAGCTCGGCAGGCGCCTCGTGCCGTCCCGGCGGAGCGCTTTACCCGCAGGGGGGCGGGCGGAGACACTCCCCTGCGCGGAGCGGTCGAGTACGACACGCCCCTCCAGTCCGGCGACCTGAACGACGCCTTCAATGATGTGACGCGCTTGTTCCGGAACTTCTTATCTGCCGCCCTCGAGGGCAACCTCTTTACTCTCCGTCACGGTGATGGCCTATCAGGACCCCGCCGGCCGGGAGCCGGAGAAACCCTATCACGGCTTCATCCTCGGCCCTGCCGGCGCCGCGCCCCTGCACGACTGGGGCAGCCTTCGACGGAAAGCGCGCCTGGGTGAGGCCGGTCGATGAGGCCCTCTCGGGAGCCGAGGACGGGCGCTCGCGGGAATGACCGCTCCGGACACGCGTTGTGGTACGGAGCACAATGTCCTGCACACCTTTCCATCGCTCCGCGACAAACCTTCCCCTGTACCTCGCAACGGTTGCCTTGCTTACAAGATAAATTGCTGCCTGGAAGCGGCACGGTTCTGGATATCCTCGCCCACTGCGATGGGTTCCGACGCACCGCACTGGCGAGCGCTGCGGCTCCGGAGCCGCCGCGGGGGTACCGCTGATGCGCGCAGGTGACGTCGTCGGCAACCGCTTCGAGATCGAGGGCCACGCGACCGCCGGCGGCATGGCGCAGGTCTTCCGCGCCCGCGACCGGCTCACCGGCTCGCCGGTCGCCGTGAAGATCCTCCAGCGCAAGGGTCCCCAGGAGATGCTCCGCTTCGTCCGGGAAGCCCAGGCGCTCGCCACGCTCCATCACCCCGGGATCGTCGGGTACGTCGCCCACGGCACGACCCAGGGCGGCGACCTCTTCCTTGCCATGCAGTGGCTCGCCGGCGAGACGCTCGCCGAGCGCTTTCTCCGCGAGCCGCTCACCGTGACCGAGAGCCTCGCGCTCGGCGCGCGCATCGCCGCCACGCTCGGCGCCCTCCACCGGCTCGGCATCGTCCACCGCGACCTCAAGCCGAGCAACCTCCTGCTCGTCGGCGGCTCCGTCGACGAGGTCACCCTGCTCGACTTCGGCGTCGCGCGCGTCGCGGAGGCGGGCCAGGAGCTCACCATGCCGGGCGTGATGCTCGGCACCCCCGGCTACATGGCCCCCGAGCAGGCGCGCGGCGAGCTCACCATCGACGCCCGCGCCGACGTCTTCGCCCTCGGCTGCGTCCTCTACCGCTGTCTCACCGGCCGGCCCCCGTTCGTCGGCAACGACGGCCTCTCCGTGCTCGTGAAGGTCCTCCTCGAGGATCCGCCGCGGCTCCGGGAGCTCCGCGGCGAGGTGCCCGCCGCGCTCGACGACCTCGTCACCCGCATGCTCGCCAAGGCCCCGCGCGACCGCCCTCGCGACGGCGCGGCCGTGGCCGCCGAGCTCGCGTCGCTCGGCGATGTCGCGCCCGGCTCGCGGCGCGGCCTCCCCTCGCCGATCGGCGGCCCCGCCCCCGAGCTCACGACCGGCGAGCGACGGATGATCTGCCTCCTCCTCGCCCGCGACGGCGCGCTCGACAGCGACGCGACCCGGTCCGAGGGCGAGGACGCGCTCCGGGTGCGCGCGCTCAGCGCCCTGGCCGAGCGCCACCAGGGCCGCCTCGAGATCATCGAGTCGCGCTCCCCCGTCGTCGTGCTGTCCGGCTCCGTCGCGCCGACCGATCTCGCCGCCCGGGGGGCGCGGTGCGCGCTCGCGATGCAGGTGCTGCTCGGCGGCGCGCCGGTCGCGCTGGTCTCGGGGCGCACCGAGCTCACCGCCCGCTCCCCCATCGGCAACCTCATCGATCAGGCCGCCGCGCTGCTCGCCGGCGACGCGGCGCGGCCCGGCGTCGTCCGCATCGACGAGGTCACGGCCGGCCTGCTCGGCGCGCGGTTCGATCTCGCATCGGATCACGCCGGCCACCTCCTGCGCGGCGAGCGCGACGACCTCGAGGTCGTGCCGCGCCTGCTCGGCAAGCCGACGCCGTGCGTGGGCCGCGACCGCGAGCTGTCCCTCCTGGAGGCGACCTTCGTCCAGTGCATCGAGGAGCAGACCCCGTCCGCGGTGCTGGTCACGGCCCCCGCCGGCCTGGGCAAATCGCGCCTGCGCACCGAGCTGCTCCGGCGCCTCCGGGCGCGGGGCGAGCCGATGGAGGTCTGGATCGCGCGCGGCGATCCGATGAGCGCCGGCGCCGCCTTCGGCCTCCTGGCGCAGGTGCTCCGGCGCGCGCTCGGCGTCGCCGACGGCGCGCCGGCCGCGGCGGTGCAGCGCAAGATCCGCGAGCGCGTCGGTGGCCACGGCGCGCACGGCGCCCGCCTCGCGCCGTTCCTCGGCGAGCTCGTGGGCGCGCCCTTCCCGGACGAGGAGAGCGAGGCGCTCCGGGTGGCGCGCCGGAGCTCCGTGCTCATGGGCGATCAGCTGCACCTCGCCTGGGAGGAGTTCCTGCGCGCCGAGTGCGCGGCGCAGCCGGTGCTGCTCGTGCTCGAGGACCTGCACTGGGGCGACCTGCCCACGGTGACCATGATCAACAGCGCCCTCCGCAACCTGCGCGACGCGCCGTTCATGGTGCTGGCGCTCGGCCGGCCCGAGGTGCGCGAGATGTTCCCGAAGCTATGGGCCGGCCGCGGCGTGCAGGAGGTCGAGCTCACGGGGCTCTCGCGCCGCGCCAGCGAGCGGCTCGTGCGCCAGGCGCTCGGCAACGCGGTCACCGACGAGGTCGTCGCCACGCTGGTCGAGCGCGCCGACGGCAACGCCTTCTTCCTGGAAGAGCAGATCCGCGCCGCGGCCGAGGGGCGAGGCGCCGCGCTGCCGGAGACGGTGCTGGCGATGGTGCAGGCGCGGCTCGAGGCGCTCGATCCCGAGGCGCGGCGCGTGCTCCGGGCGGCGAGCGTCTTCGGCGAGACGTTCTGGCGCGGCGGCGTCGAGGCGCTGATCGGCAGCGGCAACATCGCGGTGTGGCTCACGCAGCTCGTGGAGCAGGACGTGATCGCGCTCAAGGAAGACCGGCGCTTCCCG
>JAICEP010000132.1 GCA_025924095.1 Sorangium sp. | reverse complement strand
CGACGCGGCGGTCTCCTTCTCGCCGCTGGAGCACGTCTGGGTCTCGGTGTTCGGCAAGAACCTCACCTTCAACCATGTTCCTCCTCCGACCTACGGCGCCCACCGGTTGATCCTCGCCACCGGCCGCCCCTACGTCGGCGCCTCGGTCGAGGTCGCTCACTGACGCCGCCTCGCCCTTGTGATAAACCGGAGAACACCTTGTCCGAAGCGCTCAATCAGGTTCACGAGCTGCTCGACCTGCGCGACGACGCCCCGGACAAGGGGCCGCGCGAGAGGGCTGTTCTCGACCTCCTGCTCTTCGAGCTCGGCGCGGTGACCTTCGCCCTGAGGGCGCAGCAGGTCGAAGAGGTGATCGCGTGGCGCACGCCCCTGCCGCTGCCGCGCACCGATCCGCGGGTGATGGGCATCCTCCAGGACCGGGGGAGGATCATCGTGATCATGTCGGCCCCGATCGCCGAGCCGGCGGCCGCGCCGCTCCGCATCGTCGTCTGCCGCACACAGCGCGGCTACCTGGGTTTGCCCGCGGGCAAGACGCGGTGTGTGGCCGCGGTCAAGGTGTTCGGCGAGCTCGTGCCGAAAGCTGTGGTCGACACGAGCGAGGGGGTAGTAACCTTCCTGGACGTGGTCCATCTGCTCGACGCTTCCGAGGCCGCGCCGCAGCCGTCCGTCGCGCCGCGCGGCGATCCGGCCGCCGGGTCGAGTCGATGAGCGAGCCGAGCTCCCGGTCGCCTCTGCCGAAGTCCAGGCCGCCGAGCGATCCGGTCGATGAGGCGGGGACCTCGGTGAGCGCGTCCTCGCCGCCGAGGTCGCCGTCGAGCGTGCCGTCGAACCCGCCCGTGCTCGTCATCGACGACAGCGAGATCGCCCGAGAAGAGGTGTGCCGCGTGCTGGGCGCGGCCGGCTTCCAGGTGATCGCGCTCCCCTCCCCCATCGGGGCGACGCAGGCCATCGTGCGGCACCAGGCGCGCGTCGTCGTCCTCGACGTCTTCATGCCCACCATCCGTGGGGACCGGCTGCTCACCCTGTTCCGGAAGAACCAGCGGCTCGGGCACCTCAGCGTCATCCTGATGTCCGGGCACTCCGAGAAGGAGCTCGAGCAGTTGCAAATGGAGGTCCAGGCGGACGCGGTCCTCTCGAAGAATCACCTCGATCGCCTGCCGGCCCTCGTCCGGCGGCTCGCCGGCAAGGAGCGCTGACGTGGGGGCCGTGGTCGCCATGCTGCACGCCGGGCTGCGGTGCGCGTTTCTAGCGCAGCAGGTGCTCCTCGCCGAGGGCGGCCCCGCGCCCGAGCGCGGCGCCTGTCTCTGGGGGAACGCCGACCCGGGGAACGCTGGCCCGCATCGCGCGGCGCGCGCGGCGCCCGAGCCGGCGACGCGGAGCGTGCGCCTGTCGACCCGCGGCGGCGCCCTGGCGATCGCCTGCGCGTTCCCCAGGCTCGTGGAGGTCGACCGGGAGCACGTGTGGCCGCTGCCGGAGCTCCTCGCGGAGCTCCTGGCCCTGCCCCACGTCGTCGGGCTCGCCGAGATCGACGGCGCGCTGCACTGGGTGATCGACGCCCGCCGCCTCCCCCACGCCTGATGCGGCGCCCATCGAGGACACGTCCGAGGTCGTTCAAGGCTGACCAGAGAAACATGGTGTCTCCGAGCTCTTCGATTCGAATGCTGATGGCCCTCCTGCTCGTCACCACCGCGAGCGCCGAGGGCCGCTCCGCCGCGTCCGTCCCGTACGAGCTGCGGGGCGCCATCCTCCTGCGCTCGATCGGCTACGAGCGCGGGTTCGCGAGCCGGAAGGGCCCGGCCGTGCTCGCCGTCGTCGGCGGGGAGTCGGGCGAGAGCGCGGAGGACGCGAACGCGATGGCGGCCGTGCTCTCGAAGCTGGCCGCGAAGACGACCGTGGCCAGCCGGCCGGCGAGCGTCCTGCGCGTGACGTACAGCGGAAAGGCCCAGCTGCAGGAGGCGCTGCGCGCCGGCGGCGCCGAGGTGGTCTATGTGGCGCGCGGGCTGGCCGCGGCCATCCCCGACGTCCCGTCCCGCGAGGGCGCCGTGGTCCGCATCGTCGTGTGCGGCGACGGCGACGACACGAAGCGCGGCTGCGCCGTGGCCGTGGGGCTGGCCGGCGCCAAGCCCGAGCTCCTGCTGAACGTGAAGCACGCCAACGCCATCGGCCTCCGCTTCGACCCGCAGTTCCTCCGGCTCGCCCGCATCGTCGACTGACGCCCTCGCGACGTCGGCCGTCCGACACGGCGCGTCCGTCTCTCTCACGATTCACGACTCGCGGTTCACGGTTCACGACTCACGGTTCACGACTCACGATCTCTCCTTCAGCGTCCGTCACCGTTCCTCCCTCAGCCGCCATGTTCAACTTTCGCTCCATCCGCTGGAAGATCGCCGCCCTCGTCGCGTCGGTGGCCATCGTGCTGTCGGCGCTCGATCTGTGGTTGATCCCCGATCGCACGGCGCGGGCGAGCGAGGCCGAGCTGCGCGAGCGCGCCGGGATCCTCGCCACGATGCTGAAGGAGCCCATCGGCGTGGCCATGGACCTCGAGCAGCCGCCGGAGACCTTCCCGGACACCTTGCGGACCGCGATGACGGATCCCCTTGTGAGCTGGGTGTCCGTCTACGACGCCAAGGGGGAGCGCATCGCCGCGATCGGCGCGGTGCAGGCGCCCGAGAGCGCGCGGGGCGCGCAGGGCGAGGGCGACGCCAGCGTCGTCGTCAGCGAGGCCCCGATCCGCTCGCGGAACGGCGATCGCCAGCTCGGCACGCTCGCCGTGGGGCTGCGCAGCGACCGGATCGCCCAGCGCCGCGCCGACTCGCGCCGGACCATCGCCCTCCAGTCGGCGGGGATCATGCTGCTCGGCCTGGGCCTCGCGTGGGTCATCTCGGCGCGCATGACGCGCTCGATGGCGCACATCAAGGAGGCGGCGGACCGCATCGCCCGCGGCGACGTCTCGGCGCGGCTGTCGCTCAGGATCTCCGACGACGAGCTCGGCGACATGGCCAGCGCGTTCGAGCGGATGAACACCCAGCTGCGCGAGCTCCAGGAGACGGCGGCGCGGGTCGCGGGCGGCGATTTCACCTGCAAGATCACCGGCGACGGGGAGCTGTTCGCCGCGTTCCGGGCCATGGTGACGAGCCTCCAGGAGCTCGCCACGCGCATCGGCAACACCTCGTCGGAGGTCGCCTCGGCCGCCGCCGGGATGTTCTCGTCGGTGCGCGAGCAGGAGACGACCGCCAACCAGCAGAACGCGGCGCTCGAGGAGATCCGGAGGACCGTGGAGGCCCTGACCGGCAGCGCGGACCACATCGCGAAGGACGCCACGACCGTGCACGAGATGGCGCAGCGGAGCCTCGTCAGCGTCCAGCACACCGCGGAGCAGACGCGCCTCGTCAGCTCCCACTCGGACCGCATCGGCGAGATCCTGTCGCTGATCCAGAGCATCGCCGACAAGTCGGACCTGCTCGCGCTGAACGCCGCGCTCGAGGGCACGAAGGCCGGCGAGGTGGGGCGCGGGTTCTCGCTCGTGGCCGCCGAGATGCGCCGGCTGTCCGAGCACGTGATGGACTCGGTGCGCGATATCCGCAAGCTCGTCGCGGACATGCACGCGGCCTCCCATGCGTCGGTGCTCGCGACCGAGGACGGCATCAAGCTGGCCCGCGACACGGCCGCGGCCGCCGCGAAGATCTCGGACGCGGTGGATCACCAGCGCGAGGGGACGGCGCAGGTGAAGACGGCGATCGTCGATATCGTCGGGGCGGTGAACGACACGCTGACGAGCAGCGCGGACGCGACGCGCTCGGCCGAGTCGCTGCTCCAGCTGTCGCACGCGCTCAAGGCGACGGCGCGGGCCTTCCGGGTCAAGGCGGCCGGGGCGAAGCGCGAGAAGCCGGCCATCGCGGAGGCGGACGCGGATGAGGAGCCGGGCTGACCTCGTCGCCACGTTCCACCGGGCCATGCCGGACCGCGTGGCCCAGGCGACGGACCTATGGCTCGGCTACGAGCAGGGCCAGAGCGGCAACCTCCCCGTCCTGCGCCGGCTCCTGCACACGCTGAAGGGCGAGGCGCACATGCTGGAGCTCGCCGCGTGCGGCGACCTCGCCGAGCTGACCGAGACCGTCATCGACGCGGTGCGGGGCGGCGGGGGCCCCACGCAGCTCATCGGCGACAGCGTCCTCGGCGCGCTGGAGGCGCTCGGGCTCCTGTCGGCGAGCGTCGGCGAGGAGGCCGCGCCGGACCTCGACGTCGTGAAGCAGACGCTCCGCGCGGCGCACGCGGAGCTCACGAGCGGCCGCTCGCCCGCCGGGGAGCCCGCGCCGCCGCCCGCCCGCGCCGCCGAGAGCGCCCTGCCGCCGCGGCTGGACCCGGCCGCGCCGCCGGACCCGGCCGCCCCGCCCGCGGTCCTCGACGCGGAGGCGGTCGGGGCGCGCGTGCACGAGCTGCAGCGGCTCCACGGCGAGCGGGAGGTCCTCCAGCGGAGGCTCCGCGAGGCCCAGCGCATGCTCCGCGCGCTGCTCGTGGAGATCGATCCGCGGGGGGGGACGGACCGCGTCGCCGAGCGCATCACGAAGACGCTCGGCTACGGCGCGGAGATCGAGCGCCTGCTCGGCGCCGTGCGGGCGGACTGGTCGAGCAACGAGTTCGCGTCCGGGCGCGCGCTCGGCGAGCTCGACGAGGTGGTCCGCGCGGCGTCGGTGGTGCGCACCGAGCGCCTCTTGAACCAGGTCTCGCTCGCCGCCCGGAGCGCGGCGCGCATGCTGGGCAAGGACGTCGAGGCGCGGGTCGAGGGGACGGGGCTCCTCGACGCGGCGGTGGAGCGCCGCCTGGAGCCGGTGCTCCTGCACCTCGTGCGCAACGCCGTCGATCACGGCATCGAGCCGGCGGACGTCCGCGCGCGCCGCGGCAAGCCCGCGCGCGGGACGGTGGCGGTGACCGTGGTCCAGACCGACGCCGCCGTGCGGGTCGAGGTGAAGGACGACGGCGGCGGGGTCGACTTCGCGCGCCTGCGCGAGGTGCTCGCCGAGGCGGTCCCGGGCGCCGCGTCCCTCGACGACACCGCGCTGATCCCGTACCTGTTCGCGCACGGGCTCACGACGAGCCGCAGCGTCGGCGCGATCTCGGGCCGGGGCGTCGGGCTCGACGTCGTGGCGCGGGAGATCGGCGCGCTGGGCGGGCAGGTCCGGGTCGACTCGAGGCCCGGGCTCGGGACGACGATCCTGCTCGTGGTGCCGAAGAACCTCCACGGCGAGGAGGTGGTCCCCGTCTCCTGCGGGCGGTTCCGGTGCGCGGTGCCGACGCACGCCGTGCACTCGGTGATGCTGCTCGACGAGCTGCTGCACACCTCGGACGGGCCGCGCGTGCGCCTGACCAGCGGCCCGAGCGCGGAGCTCGTGCCGCTCTACGCGCTCGGGGCGGTGCTCGGCGACGGGGGCCAGCCCGAGCCGGGGGACGCGGCGCTCGTGCTGCACCACGCCGCGGGCCTGTTCGCGGTGAGCGTGGACGGCTACGAGAACCCGCGGCTCTGCGCCCTCGTGCGGTCGGAGGAGCTGCCGTGGAGCTCGCCGCTCGTGCGCGGCGTGGCGCCGACGGCGGACGGCGAGGCGATGCTGCTCCTCGACGTCGAGCGGGTGTTCGCGTGCGCGCGGCAGGCGCCCCGGGAGGCGCCCTTCCCCGCGGCCCCCGAGTCGAAGCGCGAGCCGCTCGCGCTCGTCGTGGAGGACGCCCCTGTCGCGCGGGAGCTGCTCTGCGGCATCCTGCGGGCGCTCGGCCTGCGCGTGGAGGAGGCGAGCGACGGGCGGGAGGGGCTCGCGCGGGCGCGGGCGACGCCGCCGGACGTGGTGCTGACCGACCTCGAGATGCCGTACATGAACGGCCTCGAGATGGTGGCGGAGCTCCGGCGCACGCCCGCGCTCGCCCGGGTGCCTGTCGTGGTGCTGACCACGCAGACGACCGCGACGCACGCGCAGAACGTCGCCGCGCTGCGCGGGCTCGGCGTGCGCGCGGTGCTGTCGAAGCAGCGGTTCGTCGAGGAGGAGCTGCGCCGGATCATCGCGGAGAGCCTCGGGGGCGCGTGAGCACGCGCGTCGTGATCGCCGACGACTCGGACATCGCCGCGGCCCTGCTCGAGGCGATCCTGGAGGAGGACGCGGCGATCCGCGTGGTGGGCCGGGCGCGGACCGGGGCCGAGCTCCTGTCCTTGCCGGCGGTCGCGATCGCCGACGTGGTGCTCGTGGATCTGCTCATGCCCGAGCTCGACGGCCTGTCCGTGATCCGGACCCTCGCCGCCCGCGCCGGCGTGATCGTGGTCAGCTCGCTCCCGCGCGGCTCGGCGGTGGTCCGCGAGGCGCTGGCGCAGGGCGCCGGCGCCACCGTCGAGAAGCGCGAGCTCTCCGGCGCCCCGGCCCGGGCGCGGCTGCGCGCCGAGGTGCTGCGCGCGGCCCGGCGGCCGGCGGCGGCGCGGGGCGGGCGGGTGATCCTTGTCGCGGGCTCGACCGGGGCGATCCCCGCGCTAGAGGCGCTCGCGCGGGGGCTCGGGCCGCTCGATGTGCCGGTGCTGATCGTGCAGCACCTGCCGGATCGGCGGGAGCGGGACCTCTCGCGGGCGCTCCGCGGGCTGGGCGCGCGGGCGCGGCCGGCGCGGGCCGGGGACGCGCTCTCGCCGGGGTTCCTGCTCGCGCCGTCGGGGTTTCACATGGCCATCGACGCGCGCGAGCGGATCCAGCTGACGGGCGACCTGCCCGTGAGCGGTCACAGGCCCTCGGCGGAGGTCCTGTTCGCGTCGGCGGTGCCGCTCGCCCGGCGGGTCGCCGCGCTCGTGCTGTCGGGCCTCGGCGACGACGGCGTCCGCGCGCTGCCGGGGCTCTCGGACGGCGGGGGCCTCTGCTTCGCGCAGGAGCCCTCGGAGTGCAGCGCGCCGGGCATGCCGCGGGCGGCGCTGCGCTCGTCGCCGCGCGTGCGGCCGATCCGCGTCGTGGATTTCGTCGCGCTCGCGCGGAGGTGGGTGCTCGGTGAGGGATGATCGCTCGCTGGAGCGCGCCCTCGCGCGCGTCCTGTCGCCCCGGCTGGGCCACGTGCCCTCGCGGTGGCCCGAGACGCTCTACCTGCACGTCCGGGAGCGCGCGCAGCGGGCCGGGCAGGGCGAGGCGGAGTACGTCGAGCGCGTGGGCCAGGCCGGGGAGGCGGCCCTGCTCGCGATGCTGCTCGACGCCGCGACGATCGGGCACACGGCGGCTTACCGGCACCCGGAGCAGTTCGACCGCCTGCAGCGCGCGCTGGCCGGCCTCGCGGCGAGGCGGCCGGGCCCGCTGCGCATCTGGTGCGCGGGCTGCTCGACGGGCGAGGAGGCGTACAGCGCCGCCCAGAGCGCGCAGGCGGCGGGGGTGGACGCGGCGGTGCTGGGCACCGACGTCAACCCGGTCGCGATCGCGGTGGCGCGGAGCGGCCTCTTGCCGCAGCGGCGGTCGGTGGGCGCGCCCTTGCCGGCGGCGTGGGCCGAGCGGGTGCCGGAGGCGCTGCGGCGGCGCGTGCGCTTCGAGGTGGCGTCGCTGATCGACGCGCAGCCGGCGCTCGGGGCGGGGCCGTTCGACGTCATCTTCTGCCGCAACGTCCTCATCTATTTCGATCGGGAGCAGGTGCCGCGCCTGCTTGGCCGTCTCGCCGCGGAGCTCGTTCCCGGCGGCCACGTCATCCTCTCGCCGGCGGAGGGCATCTTGCCGTTGCCCCCGGAGCTCCGGCGGGGTCCTGCGCCGGGCTGGCTGCGGCTGCCGGAGGGCGACGACAGGCCGGAGCCGGCGAGCCCGAGGGCGCCTGTCGCGCAGGTCGAGGAGGAGAGCGGGCCGGCCTCGGCGCGAGGGCGCGCGACGGCCGGCGGCGTCGCGGCTGTCGCGCCACCGCCCGACGCCGCGGCCGCGCAGGCCCCCGCCGGCGCCTCGGTCGCGCAGGATCGACGCGCGGAGGCGGCGGCCAGGCTGCTGAGCGCCGGGCGCGCCGCCGAGGCCGAGCAGGTGCTGTCGGCGCTGCTCAACGCGGATCCGGAGCACCTGGAGGGGTGGTTCTTGCTCGGGGAGGCGCTGCTGGCGCGGGGCGAGCGGGCGCAGGCGCGGGCGGCGTTCCAGCGGGTGCTCCGCTGTTCGGCCGCCGGCACCCGCAACGTCGACGCGGACGCGCTGCGGCGCGCGGCGGTGCGGCGGGCGGAGGCGCTGCGCGACCCTCGCTGAATCGCTGACGAGGCGGGAGACGTTGCGCGCCGGGCCCCCCGGCGGCCGTCACTTCGCGTCGCGCGGCCCGCCCGGCAGCGCGATGGAGATCTCGACCCGCTCCGCGGGCAGCTTGGTCTCTCCGAGCGCGGCGCCGGCGGGGTCGTGCTCGGCGTGACCGACCGCGGACAGCCGGGCTCCCGGCACCGCGCACGCCTCCTGGAGCGCCTGCGCGACGCTCGCCGCCCGGGCCGCGGAGAGCGCCCACGGCGTCGGATAGTCGCGCTGCAGGACGGGCGCCACGAGGTCCGGAGGACCGCTGACCGCGCCGACGCGGATGGGCGCCGGGCCGACCGCCGCGACGGTGCTCGCGACTTGGCACAAGAGGGCTCGGCCCTGCGGGCTCACGTCGACTTTGTACGGAAGGAACACCGCGGTCTCCGGGAGCACGACGAACGCCTGTCCGTCTGCGACGGCGAGCGCCGCGACCCCCTTCTTGATCTGCTTGTCGAGCTTCGCTGCGAGCTCGGTCTTGAGCTGCTCGACCCGTTCCAGGCCCGATTTCTTCGCGGCCTCGGTCTGCTGCCGCTCCGCTTCGAGCTTCTCGACCTGCGCCGTCTTTGCCTGGAGCTCTCCGCGCACCTGGCTCAGCGTCTGTTCGAGGTCTTTGCCCTTCTCGTTCGACTTTCGCTGCTCCTCGAGCAGGAGCACGTGAGCGCGGCGAAGCGGAACGTAATATGCCGCCACGAACGTCGCGCTCGCGACGAGGAGGAGCGCCGGCACAAGCCGGATCCAGCGTCGGAAGCCGGAGGCTCCAGCGCTGTTGCTGGCCGCGACCGCCTCATTCGCTGTGCTCATGAATGTCTCCATGCTCCGCCCCCATCGGCGGCGAGAATACCGACATGGCGAGGATCCTGCCAGCGCCACGGGGCGCACCTCATTCATTGCAAAAATCCGCACCGTCTCGAAAGCGCTCCGTGCCTCATGTCGGTGTGTACAGGTGCGCTCGTGCCGTGGCATCCTCGTGCGCGCAAGGGAGGACTTTGTATGAAACCGCCGCCCCTTCCGGCCAGGCGCCCAGCGCCGCCCGTTCCCGCCAGGCGCCCAGCGCCGCCCGTTCCTGTGACCGATGATCGCGAGACGCTCTGGCACGTCGCGGTCACGCCGGACGACATCAAGGTGCTCACGTTGGAAAAGCTCGACGATCTATTTCGGCTCGACCTCATCGACGAGTCGACGAAGATATGGCGGCCCGGGATGGCCGCCTGGCAGCCGCTCGGCATCGTGGCGGGCATCGACCCGGCCCCGGCCGAGTCGGCGCGGGTCCAGGGTCCGCCGAGCGCGTCGCGTCGGGGCCCGCAGCGCCCGCCGCCCCCGCCCGTTCCTGGGTCGCGGAACATGGAGTCGGATCATCCGACGCCGGTGGTGTCGAGCCTGTCGTCCACGATGCCGCTCGCGGGCACGATGACGATCGAGTCGCTGGACAGCTCGCCGCAGCACCTCGTGACGCGGACCGAGGTGCACGCGCCGCCCGCGGCGATGCTCGCGGCGTCTCGGCCCACCGCGCCGCCGGGGGTGCCGGATCTGCGGGCGCCGGATCTGCGGGCGCCGATGTTGCTGCAGCGCGACGTGACCGAGGTGACCGCCGCGGCGCCTCGCGCGCGCGACACGGGCCGGGCGCAGCACCTGATGCTCGCGCTGTCGGTCGTGGCAGGGCTGATGGTGACGCTCTACCGCAATGACGTCCTCCTCGACGCCGCGCGCTCCGCGGGGCGCGAGGGCGTGTATCAGCGGATCGAGACGGCGCTCGGCGGCCCCGGGTTCGGGACCCCGCGCTCGATCGAAAAGCTCGGCGTCTCCTCGGCGCCGGCGCCCACGAAATAAGAGCGCCGCGCTGCGGCATCCCCGCGGGGCTGCGCGACACGCCACGTCGCGACGTTCAGCTGCTCCGAGACAGCGATCCGGACAGGAAGACCGCCAGGGCGCCAAGCACGCCAGTAGACCCCAGAAGGATCCTCTTCTCGGGCTCCCTGGCAACTCGGCAGCTCATCTCCTTCTCCCAGGAGCATCGCTATCACGCCATTCGCTGTCAGCAATGGCTCGCATGGCTCGCATGGATCGCATGGCTCGCTCCGAGGCTCGTCACCGCCTCCGCGGGTCGCGCTGTGCGCTGGCTGGCACAGCAACGCCCGTGCCACTGAACTCAGCATCTCGTTCACGCGCCGTGTCATCCATCGACGTCATAAATCAACCTTGATGGTGCAGGCAAGCTCGGCGCTTGCTATAGTAAAGACCTTACTCTAACCGGGGGACGACTTACCGGACGCCATGCGATCCCCGGTTTGACGCCGAAGCTTTGTCAGCACGCCCGCCGCGCTCTGACGCGGCGGGATTCGGTCAGCACCGTCACTTGAAGAGAAAAGTGAGGTAGTTGCATGTCGCTATTTATCGCACGCGGCTCAGCTGTTTTCCTGACTCAAGTTGGTTTGCTCACCACGGCTTCGTGGGCGCTCGCCGGATGCGGCCACGCGGATCTCCCGGACGATCCGCTCGAATCGCACAGCCAGGCCATCGGCTCCGGGGATCCCGGCGATGGCGAGGAGGAGTGCGCCGACGAGGAAGCGTCGTTCGCTTCGCGCGAGATCACACGGGATCTCTCGTTTCCGATGCGGATCGTCTGGGGACCGGATGGCTATCTCTGGTTGACCGAGCGCGTCGGAAAGCGCGTCGTGCGCGTGAGGCCGGAGGACGGCGTGCGGACGACCGCGCTCACCCTCTCGGAGGTGTTCCAGTCGGGGGGTCAGGACGGGCTGCTGGCCCTGGCCCTGCACCCGGATCTGCTGAAGGGCAAGGGGAAGGACTACGTGTATGTCTCCTTCACCTATGACGTCGATCCAGGTCCAGCGGTGGACCGCAGGACGAAGATCCGCCGCTACACGTACGACCCGGCGACCGAGACGCTCGGGAGCCCCTTCGACGTCATCACGGGCCTGCCGGGGAGCGACGATCACAACTCAGCTCGGCTCCTGTTCGGCCCCGACCGGAAGCTCTATTACACGGTGGGGGATCAGGGGAACAACCAGTTCGCCAGGAAGTGCCTCCCGATCCGCGCGCAGGCGCTGCCCACGGCGGCCGAGGTCGCGGCGCAGGACTGGTCGACGTATGTCGGCAAGGTCCTGCGCTTGAACGTCGACGGCTCCATCCCGCACGACAACCCGTGGATCGGCGGGGTCCGCAGCCATGTCTATTCGTACGGCCACCGCAACCCGCAGGGCCTCACGTTCGGCCGTGATGGCAAGCTCTATGCGAACGAGCATGGGCCGAAGAGCGATGACGAGCTGAACCTCATCAAGCCCGGCAAGAACTACGGCTGGCCCCACGTCGCGGGCTATCAGGACGACCAGGCCTACACGTACGACAACTGGTCGGCCTCGAGCCCGGAGTCCTGCGAGTCGCTCGCGTGGAACGACTACGTGCCCCCTCCCTCCGTCCCGCGGCAGCTGGAGAGCGCCTTCAGCCACCCGTATTTCAAGGAGCCGCTCCTCACCTTCTTCACCGTCGACAACGACTACGACTTCTTCGACCCGGCGTGCGGCTTCCTCCAGTACATCTGCTGGCCGACGATCGCGCCCTCCTCGCTCCACTACTACCCCTCCGGGGGACACGGCATCCCGGGGTGGGGCAACACTCTCCTGATGACGGCTCTCAAGAAGGGCGCGCTGTACCAGGTGAAGCTGAGCGCGAACGGGAAATCCGTGGTCGGCGAGCCCGTCGTCCACTTCCAGAGCACCAACCGCTACCGCGATCTCGCGATGAGCCCGGACCGCAAGACACTCTACATCATCACGGACACCGCCGGGAACACGAGCTCACCGACCGGCGGGGCCACGACGGCCCTGGAGAACCCGGGGGCGATCCTCGAGTTCAAGTACACCGGATCGCACTGAGCCAGCGCCGGGGTCGCAGGGCCTGCGTCGTAACCGGCGCGGGCCCTGCGATCGCGCCTGGCTCCGCGTTTCAGAGATCCGGCCAGGAGATCCCGGTTCGCGACGCGCCGCGGGTAGAGAGGGTGGCGAGGCTGCTCAGGAGGGTGCCGAGGCTGCTCAGGAGGGTGCCGAGGCTGCTCAGGAGGGGCGTCAGGGTGGGCCAGCCATTGTCCGGCGCCCACGTCCCGTCCCCCAGGCGCGTGCGCGTGTTCGGTGCTCGTCTTCGACAAGAGGGCTACCCGTCCCGCAGCTCGGGGCCTCGCCGGCGATCAGGGTACCTGCCGCGCCCGCGTTCGTGCTCTCATAAAAAGGAAACCAAGAAAGGTCCGGTGCTACGAGATGCGTGTGTCGTCTTCCTTGACCGTTGGGCACCTGCTCCTGCTCCTGTCCGCGCTCGCCGGAGCCGCCTGCGGAGCCGATTCGCCGCCAGTGGAAGAAGAAGATCTCACGTCGTCGACCTCGTCCGGCGGGGAGGGCGGCACCGCGGGCGCCGGCGGGCTGGGCGGCGGCGGCGGGGATGCCAGCGGCGGGGGAGGCGCCGGTGGTGAGGGCGATGGGGGTGGCACAGGCGGCGCCGGCGGCGCCGGCGGTGGGGGCGGCTCCGGTGGCCAGGGCGGCTCCGGTGGCCAGGGCGGCTCCGGT
>JAICEP010000131.1 GCA_025924095.1 Sorangium sp. | reverse complement strand
AGCTCCCGCCGCCGCGCGTGCAGCGCCAGGACCATCTGGTTTGCCACGCCGATCGCGGCGAGCACCGTCGTGAAGCCGAGGATCATGTCGAAGATCACGAAGTCACGCCCGGTCGCCTTGCGGCGCACCGCCTCGAGCTCGACCCCCGTCTGCATCCGGATGTCGCGCGCGGGCGGCACGTCGGCCAGGAGCTCGCCCCAGGGCGGCGTCGCCGGGCCGCCCCGCGCCGCCGCCGCCCCGGTCACCGGATCGGCGAGCGCCACCGTGTGGCCGATCGCGAGCACGTACGGCGAGATGACCGGGAAGTCGGCCGCCTCGATGACCGCGTAGGTGCGCAGGTTGCGGTACGCGCCGGGCGCGTGGACATAGCCCAGCTCGTCGGTGACGCCGACGATCTCGAACCGCCGCGCGCCGGCGCGGCCGCTCACCTCGAGCTGATCGCCGGGGCCGACGCCGAAGCGGCGGGCCATCATCGTGGAGACGATCGCCTTGCCCGGGCCGAAGCGGCGGGCGAGCGCGATCGACTCGGGGCGGCCGGTGGCCTCGGCGAGCGCGCGGAGCTCGTCGGCCGGGACCGCATGGACGACGTTGGGCCACGGCGTGCGGCTCGAGAAGCGCGCCGCGACGAGGCGCGGCGGCAGGCTCGGCAGGAGACGCTGGGCGTGGCCGAGCGGCTCGTCCGGGTAGAGGAACGCGTAGGGCGCGAGGGCGCGGCCGGCCCAGGCCGAGACCTCCTGCTTGAGCGCCCCCGTGGCGATGTGCAGCGCGAGCAGGAGGGCGAAGACCATCATCACGCCGCCGACGCTCCAGGCGAGCTCGTGGCCGCTGTGCTCGACGCGGCGCCGGAGCAGCAGGCGCTCGGCGGCCCAGCGGCGCGGCGCGAGGCGGACGGCGAGCGCGCCGAGGCGCGCGACGAGGTCCGGGACGAAGACGATGGCCGCGAGGAACGCCGCGCAGACGAGGCCCGCCTCGAGGACGAAGAAGGCGAACAGGGGCACGGACTGCCGGAAGAAAGGGCGGAGCAGGCCGTAGACGAGCACCATGAACGGCAGCGCGAGCAGCATGACGCCGCGCATGCGGCGCCGCTGCTCGGCCCCGCCCTCGAGGAAGCGCGGGCGCAGGGCGCGCGCGATGTCGAGGCGGAGCGCATCGCGCACCGGGCGGAGCACGCCGAGCAGCGCGGTGAGGGCGCCGGTGCCGCAGACGAGCAGCATCGCGCTCCAGGGCAGGCGGATCGCGTGGAGCGGGATGCGCGCGCGGCCCGTCGTCGTGATGCCCGCCTTCGCGGCGAGGTACGCGAGCGGGATCGACCCGAGCAGGCCGAGCGCCGCGCCGGCCAGGCCGAGCAGCAGGGCCTCGAAGACGAAGACCGCCGCCACCTGCGGGGGCAGCGCGCCGGCGCTGCGCAGGAGGGCGATCTCGCGGCGGCGGCGCTCGACGGCGACGTTGAAGGTGAAGAACACGATGAGGGCGCCGACGAGGAACGCCGAGAGCGAGCCGAGGCGGATCGCCGACCGCATGATCTCGTAGTCCTCGTGCGTCTCCTCCTGGGCGTCGGCCGCGGCGATGAGCGTGCCGTCCGGGCGGAGGCCGCTCAGGGCGACGGTCTGCTCGGTGAAGACGGGGAGATCGGGGTTCGTGACGGCGCTGCGCGCCTCGACGGCGCGCGTGCCGACGTCGAGGATGAGGACGACGTTGACCGTGGCCGTGCCGAGGGCGACGCCGAGCAGGGCGGCCATCGCGCCGAAGCGATCGGCGCGCAGGTTGCGCAGGGCGAGCATCCGGACGAGCGGCTGGAAGAGGGCGCGGAGGAGGAGCATTCAGATGCCGAGCTCTTTCAGCCGGTCGTGGACGGCGGCCGAGGTCACGGCGGGGCCCGCGAGGGCGGCGTCGTGCAGGAGGAGGCCGTCGCGCATGAACACGACGCGGTGGGCGCGGGCGGCGTCCTCGGCGTTGTGCGTGACGAGCAGCATGGCGCTCCCGGCGTCGCGGAGGGCGTCGGCGAGCAGCGCCATGATGCGGCGGCCGGTCGCGATGTTGACGTTGCCGGTCGGCTCGTCGGCGAGCACGAGCGCAGGGCGGCGGACGAGCGCGCGCGCGATGGAGATGAGCTGCATCTCGCCGCCCGACATCTGCGAGGGCAGGTGCTCGGCGCGGGCGCGCATGCCGACGCGATCGAGCATGCGCGAGGCGGCGTCGTGGTCCGGCGCGGCGCCGTCGATGAGGTACGGCAGGATGATGTTCTCGTAGCCGGTGAGGGTCGGGACGAGGTTGAAGAACTGGTAGACGATGCCGACGCGGCGGCGGCGCAGGAGGGTGCGGCCGTGCTCGTCGAGGGCGGCCATGTCCTCGCCGAGGACGCGGATCTCGCCGCGATCGGGGGACTCGAGGCCCGCGACGCACGAGAGCAGCGTGCTCTTGCCGACGCCGGAAGGGCCCATGATCGCGCACATCTCGCCGGCGTGGATGTCGAGGTCGACGCCCCGGAGCACCTCGATCGGCGTCGCGCCGAGCGCGTGGGACTTGTGGAGGTTGCGGACGCGGAGGACGGGCTGGTCGGAGCTCACGGGAGGATCGCGATCTGTCTACAGCATCTGCGAGCGGCGTTCACCCCGCTTCCGCGCGCGGCCATGAAGCGCTGTCTCCCTGCCGCCGGGTGGTGGTCAGACCGGAGCATGAATCCGGGAATGATGGGATAAAAATTCAATTGTTTCATTGGCTTACCGTCTTCATGGCGTCTCGTCCTGGGCAGATGCGGCCGCGACGCTACGTCGCGCCGGCACCACCTGGCCCAGAGACGCGCGCACGTGCTCGATGAGCACCTTGATCTTGGGGATCTCGGAGAGCACCTCCGGCACACTGAGCCGCACCGGCCTCTCCTGGCCGACGACGTCGGGGAGGACCTGGACGAGCACGTCCGGGCCGAGGCCCGGATCGGGCAGGAGCGCGTCGGGGACCAGGCCGATTCCCAGGCCGGAGATGCAACAGTGGCGGATGAAGTGGATGTCCGTCGCGATGAGGGCCGGCGCGACGGTGAAGGACGCGCCCCGCCGTGTCCGCCAGATCCGCGCGTCCTCGCCGGGGGCTTGCCACGCGAACAGCTCGTGGTGCTTCAGGTCCTCGATCGTGCGGGGGGTGCCGCGCCGCTCCAGGTAGGCGCGGCCGGCGATCAGCCACTCACGGATGCGCAGGACGACGTGCGATATCCAGTGCCCCCGCGGCGCGTCCTCGCCGAAGTGAACCGCGATGTCGACGTCCGTCAGGACCTCGGCCAGCGGGTCGTTGCTGAAGCGGCAATGAAAGTGGAGCCTCGGATACGCCTTTCGCACGGCGGCGAAGACCGGCGTGAGCGCGTGCGGCGGCAGCCCCACGGGCAGGACGACCCGCAGGGTGCCCGAGGGCGCGTCGCCGACCTCGCGGATCGAGGCCAGGAGCGCGCCGGCCTCCTGCATCATGCCGCGTCCCCGCTTGGCGAGCACTTGCCCGGCCTCGGTCGGCAGGACGCCGTGCCGCACGCTCTCGAGCAGCGCGACGCCGGCGCGCTGCTCGAGCGACGCGACCTGGCGCCGGAGCGTCGTGCGCGACGTGCCGAGCGCGCGCGCGGCGCCGAGGTACGACCCGGCCTCGACGACCGCGATGAAGGCGCGCAGCTCCTCGAGGTCCAACCCTCCTGCCACTGTCCGCATTCTAGCCAGGGGTGACCGTCTTCGGCCATCGACATCCGGCGCGGCTCGCTAGTGTCGTCCCTGGAGGAGCAAAGCCGATGGGACGAGACGCTTCACATGCGCTCACACGGACAGGATCGCTCGCAGCGCTGGCCCTCGTGGCCGCCGCGTCCGCGGGCTGCGGCGGAGGTGAGGAGACGAGCACGACGCCGGAGACGACATCGATCTACGAGGATCCCCCCGAGCTGCAGCCGGGCGGGGACGGGGCGTACGAGCTCCACTTCGGGCCGAGCGCGGTGGAGATCGGCGGGCGGCGGCTCTGTCTTCGCGCGTACAACGGCATGACGAGCGGGCCCACGATCCGCGTCCCGAAGGGTGAGAACCGAAGAGTCCGCGTGAACCTTTACAACGATTTCGCGAGGAGCGACTTCCGCGAGATCGCGAGCATGATGGGTCACGGGGGGAGGTCGTGTCACGACTTCAACCTGACGAACCTGCACGCGCACGGCCTGCACGTGCAGCCCAACTTCGCGACGGACGATCCCGCGGACCCGTGCGAGGGCGACGGCTGCGCCCCGGGTGAGCGGTATTTCGGGGATCACGTGCTGCACAAGGTCGGGCCGGGGGAGGGCGCCCGGTACCGCTGGGATGTCGACGAGGACGGGATCCATCACGAGGGGACCCACTGGTACCATCCTCATATCCACGGTTCGACGGCCATCCAGGTCATGGATGGCGCCGCCGGGGCGCTCCTCATCGAGGGGGAGCTCGACGAGCTCCCCGGCATCCAAAGGGCCCGAGAGCGCGTCATGGTCATGACGCAGGTGCCCATCGATCACGAGAACACGGTGCCCTTGAAAGAGGGGGAGGACTGCACCGAGCACAACCTGTCGGTGACCGATTTCCTCGCGGTCGAGACGCTCCGGGCCACGCTGATCAACGGCAAGCTCAGGCCGCGGCTCGTGACGCCGCCCGGGCAGGTGGAGCGCTGGCGCATGGTGTACGCGGGCAGCCCCGACGAGATGGGGATGAAGCTGCACGTCGCGAAGGACGCGGCGTGCTCGGATTTCGACAAGGAGCCCATCGAGACGACCCAGATCGCGCGCGACGGGCTGACGCTGCCGCAGTTCTACAGGAGCGACACGGTGTGGGTATCACCGGGGTACCGCGTCGACGTGATGGTGAAGATGCCGGAGCAGGAACAGACGCTCTGTCTTGTCGGCCGCCGGCCGAACGACCTCCTGGGCAGCGTCATCGCGATCGTCGACGTGGCCGCGAGCGCGGGTGAGCCGACCGAGGTGAGCCTGCCCAGCGAGGCGGACGTGGCCGCGCTCGCCCCGCCTACCTCGTGGACCGGCATGGTCGACGGGAAGATGACCGAGGTGAGCTGCGATTCGGTCGAGACCGTGCACCAGAAGGTGGTGCTGCTGGTGCCCACGCCGGGGTCACAGCCGCCCGATCTCAGCTCGGACGTGGCGCTCAAGACGTGCGACCCGGAAGCCCACCCGCACGCGATCGATCCGGACGCGCCTGTGTGCCTCTGCCCGGATCCGAACATCAGCTGCCGCAAGTTCGACGATCGGCGGCTCCGGGGCTACCGGAGCGACCGTGTCATGACGGCCGGCAGCGCGGAGCGGTGGGAGATCCGCGCGTTCGACGGCCACCCGTTCCACATCCACATCAACCCTTTCCTTGTGTGCCCCAACACGTCGAACAAGGAGCCCAACTTCCCCCACTGGCGGGACACGATGTGGGTCCAGCTCGAGGACGGACCGCGCGACGTGCTCATGAATCCACGGAAGTTCATGGGTCAGTTCGTGCTGCACTGCCACAAGCTGAACCACGAGGACGAAGGGATGATGGAGCTCGTGGAGATCTGCGATCCCGAAGATCAGGAGTGCCTGTGTCTGGGGAAGGATGAGGACGGCGCGTGCATCTCCCAGAGCGGGTGTCTGCCGGACGATCTGCAGTGCCAGTTCGCGAAGAGAGCGACCGACGCGTACCCGGCGCCGCCGGCGCCGGATCTCGAGCTGTGCGGGCCGTGATCGACCGGTGAGCGTCGCCGCTCAGAACACGACCTTGAGGTGCCCGCCCACCGTCGTGAGCACCAGCGTGTACGTCCCGTTGCCGAGGTCGTAGTCGGACTCGGTCACCGTGCGCGGCAGGATGCCCTGCACGCGGACGTCGCCCGAGAGCGATACGCTGTCGCTCACCTTGAGGACGCCGCCGACGTCGCCGATCAGCCGGTGGTTGTCGGGCGAGGCCACGTCGATCGTGCTGTCCGGCGAGGCCGGCGACTGATAGCCGACCGACGCGGTCGCCAGGAGCGCCTCGCTCAGCCGGTACTTGGCGCCGACCTCCAGCCACATCGTGTCGTTCCACCGGCGCGGCAAGGTCACGGTGACGCTATCGGCGATCCCGAGCTTCGGCTGGGCGAGATCCGGTGAGGAGGCCTTGACCACGAACGCCTCGATGTCCGAATAGAGCACGTACGACAGGAGGCCATCGACGCTGAGCTTGTCGCTCACGCGGTAGCCGACGCCCGCGGTGAGCCGCTTGGGGAGCGTGAATGAGAGCTCCGCGTCGCCCTCGACGAGCGGCTTGTAGCGCAGGCCCTGCTCGGCCAGGTCCTGCGTGAAGAACGGGTGGTTCATGTCGATGGCGAACTTGCCCTTGTACCGCATCGCGGCGCTGTGCTGGTACGTCAGGCCGAAGCGCAGGTCCTTGTTCGGGTTGAAGGCGAGCCCGACGTGGAAGGAGGCGCCGTGCGATAACGCCTGCTTGAGCGCGATGGGGCGCGCGAGGACGTCGAGCTCGCGCAGTTCGGACGGCGTCGTCGGGCCGAAGTCGTTGTCCTGCTTGAGATAGGCGAGGCCGTCGCGGAACTCCTTCAGGCTGGCGAAGTCCTGCACCTTCGAGAGCTCGGCCAGGCCGCCGACGTACGACACGCCGGCGCCGAGCGAGAGCTGGTCGGTCACCCGGAGCCCGGCGGCCACCGTGAGCGAGCTCGCGACGATGAACGCCTGCTGGAGCTGCCAGCGCTGCGCGCCGTCCGGGAAGCTGAGCGCCGCGGCATAAGGGACGTACAGGCCGACGCCCACCGTGAGGCGCTTCGGGAGGACCGGGATCGCCAGGAAGGCGTTGCCCGTCGGCGCGACAGGCGTCGTCGAGACCTCCTCGGCCGTGCCGGTCCTGCCGGGGGCGACGTTCGCCGGATCGAGCGGGAGCTTGAACTGGAGGGTGTCCGGCGTCTGGTACGCGCCGCGCCGCTCGCGCTTGTAGGTGGCGTGGCCGACGATGAGCCCCGCGCCGAGGAGGAGCTCCGGCCGCTCGACGCCCGCGAGGGCAGCCGGGTTCCAGTAGACGGCGGCGGCGTCGGACGTCGTCGGGCCCGAGACGCCGCTCGTCACCCACGGCGCGTCGATGCCCGAGGCGCGCGCGTCGTCCGCTGTCCCGCAGACGAGGCCTGTCGCGAGCGCCAGCGCGGCGAGCGCACGTCCTGGCCATTCACGCGCACGGGCACGGGGCCGCGGGGTCGGCAGAGCTCCTGTCATGACACGGGTCCTCACGGTGGGGGGGCCGATCACTGGATCCGGGTGAGGGTGAGTGAGAGGCGATGGGCGCTCGGCTTGTCGCCGATCTTGATCTCGTAGCGGCGCCCCTCGTCGTCCGCGAAATACAGCGTATCTCCTGGCTTGACCTCCACCTTCTCGTGGAGCGCATCGCCGTCGATCTCGTCGGTCGTCGACACCTTCTTCGCGAGCGCGGCGTCGGCGAAGAAGCCCGGGCTCTCGTACGCGTAGTCGCGCACGCGCGCGCCCTCGGCGTCCTTGCGGATGTCGTCGGGCGCGACGAAGTAGAGGTAATCCCGCTGGCCGGCGACGCCGCTCTCGGTGCTCGGCTGGTAGAGGTAGAAGTCCGCGTCGCCGGCGGCGTTGTCGTTGAGCTCGATCGCCATCTCCTTGAGGACCGCCGGATCCTTCGCGAGGTTCTCCTTGATGCTCGCGACGAGATCCTCGGTCTTCACGCCGACCGGGACGTCGCGGAGGGTCACCTCGAGGTCGGCCTCCCCCTCGTCGAGCCCGCCGTCGTGCAGCCGCGCCTGGGCCACCTCGAGGAGGATGTCCCAGAAGTAGGAAGGCGAGGGCGGCGGCTCCTCGAGGACGATGCTGTCGTCGACGCTGATCTCGGTCCATCCGGTGTCGTCGACGCAGACCTTCACCGGCTGGAAGTCGCTCGTGGACGTGCCCTGGGGCCCGTAGCTTGCGCAGTGGTCCTCGATCTGGGCTGCCCTGAGCTCGCCGGCGCGGGCGAGGATGTGCTCGAACTCCCAGAGCGGCTGCTCCCACACGGGCGAATCGCCGCGCGGCGCGGGCTCCCGGCTCGTGCCGCCCGGCAGGTACGTCGCGCTCTCGGGGATGGCCAGGGTCAGCTCGCCGATGCTGAGGTTTCTGGCCAGGTTGTCGAGCACGAGCCAGTCCGGCTCGCTGAAATCGAACAGGGTGTCTATCTGGCCGGGCGTGCTGTTGACGCTGGCGACGCCGGCCCTCGTCGCGTCGACTCCCTTGTACGGGAGGGCATTGACGTCGACCCGGACCGTCATCGTGAAGTCGTCGAGGGCCGCCTTCACCCCGGAGGCGGCCTTGATGAAGCCGGGGTGCATCTTCGGGCTGTCGGGGTCTTCGGGGTCCGGATCGAGCGGCGCCGGGCCGAACTGCTCGGCGAGGCCGGCGAAGTCGGTGACCACGTCGTAGAGCGTGACGGGGATGGAGTGGGGCGCGACGGGGTAGACGCCGTCCGGGTGCTCGTCGTTCGGGGGTCCTCTGCGGCGCTGGGTGTTCGGGTGGGTGCTGACGAGGTTCTCCAGGACGGCCTGCGCGGTGATCTGGACGGGGATGAGCCGCTCGTTGCCGGCCGCGCCCACGAGGTCCGAGAGGATCTTCGACGTCGGGAGCCCGACGGCGTTGCCGACGCCGAGCAGGCCCTCGAGGCTCGTGCCGCGGAGATCGGCGTTCTCGGGCGTCATGTTCAGGAGACCGACGAGGTTCCGCGACGCGGGCGGGAGCGCAGCGATCTCGGCGGGGGGCATGTACATGACCTTGAGCAGCGCGTTCTCGATGAGGGCCGCGATGTCGAGATCGAGCAGCCATATCCCCTCGAGCGTGGGCCGCGGGATGGCCTTGAGCTCGTCGAGCGTCAGCGTCTTGGCGAAGCCCCTCGCGTCGAACCGCAGGAACTCGAGCGTGAGGGCGCGGCTCTCGTTCACGCCGAGCGCCGATGGGGGCGGCGGCTGCTCCACGGTGACGGCATCGACGCAGCCGGGCAGCGCGCAGGCGAGCGCGGCGGCGGCCAGGGGGCCGAGCCGGGAGAGCCGGGCGGGCCGGGCGGGCCGGCGGCGGACGGGGGCGGCGGGGCGGATGCTGTCTCGCGCTTCCATGATCAGAGCCTCTCCACGTCGGCGGTGATCTCCACCGGATCGTCGCTGTCGGGCACGTGGAAGCGGACCTCGTAGACGGCGCCCTCGTCGTCCTGCGTGTACAGCGTGGTCTCGCCCGGCGGCAGCCTGTATTTCTCGTGCGCTGTGTCGGCGAGCCCCTCGAGCTCCTTCTTCGAGACCTTGCTCGCCTCGTCGAGGTCCGGGCTCGTGAAGAAGCCGGGCCTCTCGTACGTGTAGGCGCGCGGGGCCTCCGAGCTTTGAGCCGAAGGCCGGAGGTCGCCCTCGGCCACGAAGAAGAGGGTTGGCGCGCCGCCCGGCGCGCCGCGGTCGTAGAAGAAGTCGAGCGCGTCGTTGTTGACCCAGTACCTGCCGAGGATGATCTCGGCGATCTCCTTCGCCTGGCTCTGCAGGGTCGGGCGGAGGTCGGCCACGATCTCGTCGGCGGTCAGGCCGATGCCGACGTTGTGGAGCGCGTAGACCGGTTGGGCGGCGCCTTCCACGATCTCGGGGGTGCCGTCGCCGGTCGGGTCGTGGATCGCGGCCTGGCCGATCTCGGTGAGCAGCTCCCAGAAGAACTGCGACGGCGGTATGGGGGGCGGTTGGTTGGAGACCAAGTCGGTGAAGGCCGTCCAGCCGCGCGGGTCGCCGGCCTGGCCGATGGTCACGCCCACCCGGCACGTCCCGCTCAGGCGGAAGTAGCACCCCGTGAAGGGCATACGCTCACCATACGTGAGGTAAGCCGCCTTGCCCACGATGTGCTCCATCATGAACGGAGGGGTGGACCATACCGTGCTGGAACCGACCGGCATATCTGGACGGTTCTCCTTGCAGGCTGGCGCCACGGCCTCGGTGCACGCCTCCACCTTGGTGGGGAGCTCGCGCAGCGCGATGCGCATATCGATCGTTGGTGTCGGGGCGATGCCGCTGATCTGGAGCTTCTCCGGGTCGGTGAAGTCGAACCGGAGCGGCGCGTCGCCGTCCCGGAGGAACATGTCACCGCCGCCCTTCGAGAGGTCGACCCCCGAGACCCTGCGCAGGCCGGACTCGGCGACGACGCGCATCCGGAAGTCGGGCAGGAGGACATCGCTCTTCGTCGTGAACGTGTCATCGTCCGGCACGAGCACGCCTGGATGATCCCCGCTGGGCCCGAGCTTATCGGACAGCGGCTGGAGATCGAACAGGGCCTCGTAGAGGCTGACAGGCATCCTCACGCCATCCGGATTGGCGATGGCCGGGTGCGTGCCGAGCAGCTGCTGCTGGAGGGCGAGGATGAGCTTGGGTATCGGCACGAAGGGGGCCGTCCGGTTGTTGCGCACGGCCGCCGGATCCGGCTGGACCGCCAGATCGAGGGTGATGCTATCGGCGAGGACGTCAGCGAAGTCGAATGCGAACGTGCCGGGGTTCTCCTCGAAGATCTTGTTCAGCCCCTCGAGCGACGTTCCGGTCACGTCGGCGTTGGCGGGCGTCATCGTGAGCAGCCGGACGAGCGCGAACTCCGGCGACGTCCGCCACGCCGCCCCGAAGCTCTGGCCGAGCGGGGTGAGCGCGCAGTCGTGGCCGGGGCTGGCGCTGTCGTTCTCCCACGAGGTCCCGCACGCGCTCTGGATCTGCTCGAGCGCGCTCCGGAGCAGGCCTGTGGTGTCGACGTTGAGGATCGTGATCTGCTTGGCGCCGTCCTCGCCGAAGACCTGGAGCGCCTTCTGCTTGTCGAGCTCCAGGACGACCGACGGGACCTCCGCGTCGTCGATGCGCAGGCGGAACCGGTTCGGCTCCTCGATGACGGGGCCGCCGCCGGCGCCGCCCTCGCCACCACCACCCCCGCCGCCTGCGGCCCCGCTGCCGCCGCCTCCGCCGCCGCTGCACGCGGCGAGCGCGGCGAGCGCGGCGGGCAGCAAGAGGGGAACACGGCCGCCGAGCGCGGCGCCGCGTCGGGAGAGAGCGAGCGGGGAGTGCGTCATGAGGGCTCCTCGTCGAGGGACCTTCTCGAGATCCACAGGAAGAGACGCCCGATGCTACCTAACTTCGACGCGCCGGCGCGACAAAGAGATCGCGCCGCGACGATGCGGAGAGCTCGATCCGAAACGACGCAAAGAACGCCGGGACAAGTGTCGGTGTCCCCCGGTGTCCTTTTGTTTTTCCGTCCCTGCCGGCCGCTCCACGTTCGACGCTACGTGCCCTCGCGATCGCTCTGGGCGTCCGTCGCCGCCACGGACGGCTCGCCCGGCGCGACCGCCTGGACGTCCGTTGCCACCACCGCCGGCTCGTCCGATCCGGTCGCCTGCACGTCCGCTGCCGCCACGGACGGCTCATCCGATGCGGCCGTCTGGGCGCTTGCTGCCACCATGGACGGCTCGTGCGGCGCGTCCGCGGGCGGGGGCCGCATGGACGACGACGGCGCACCCACGAGCTCGCGCGTCCGGTCGAACAACGCGCGCAGCTGAGCGAGGCCCGGCTTGCGCTTGCGCGCCGCGATCGCGAGCACCTCCTCGCGGACCGCGGCGTTGATCGGGGTCGCGATGTCGAGCGCCGCGCCGCGTTCGACGACCTCGCCGTTCAGGAAGTCGACCGCGGGCGGGCGACCGCGCTCGATGGCGGCGAGCATCGACGAGCGCATGCGGCGGTAGCGCGCGCCGACCGCGAGGAGCAGCGCGTGCTTCGCGAACAGGCCCGGCGAGCCCGCCGCGGTGCGCTCGGCGTCCGTGAGCGCGATCCAGTCGAGGTCGATCGTCCCCGCCACCTTCTCGAGGCGCACGCCGATCGCGCGCGAGACCTGCACGGTCTCGGTCATGATCTCCAGCGCGAGGCGGCGGACGAAGCGGTGCCTGAGGAGCGCGCCGAGGCGATCGCCGCCGACGGTGCCGAGCGACGAGATGGCGCAGTTGATGGCGAGCTTCGACCAGCGCGCGCCGGCGAGGTTGTCGGTGACGGTCGTCGCGCCGATCGCCTCGAGGATCCGCGCGAGCTCGTGGAGGCGCGCGTCGCCCGCGCCGTCGAGCCGGCCGAGGACGAAGCCGCCGCTCGAGGTGCGGTCGTACACGCCGGGCTCCACCATCGAGGCGCCCCACGCGACGATGCCCCCGAAGGTGCGCTCCGGGCCGGCGATGCGGGCGACGCGCTCCTCGCAGAGGCCGTTCTGGAGGCAGATCATCGCGCCCGTCGGGGCGAGGTGCGCGACAACGCTGCGCGCCGCCTCCTCGACCTGCGGCGGCTGCGTCGCGAGGAGGACGTAGTCGAAGGGGCGGGTGTCCGGGCCGAGCTCGCGCACCGCGCGGCCGCGGACCGTGCCCGGGCTCGCCTCGCCGCGCACCCGGAAGCCGCCGGCGTTGATGGCGTCCGCGATGAGGGGGTTCGTCGTGAAGGCGGTGACGTCGTGGCCCTGCTCGTAGAGATGCGCGGCGACGATGCCGCCGATCCCGCCGCAGCCGACGACCAGCAGGCGGGGAGCAGAGGAAGCGCGGGCAGCGGACGAGCTCGGCGCACGCTCGCCGGGTGAATCGATGAAGCTCATGAGAGATCCCTTACCACCGCTGCGGCGCGGGCTCGACGGGCTCGAGGGAGCGGGACAGTGGGGTTGGACACACGGGAGAGCGACCGCCGGGGAGGTGGCTCCGCAGGAGAGCGATGACGGGGTGCGTCGATTCGTGCCACCGCGACCGGTATTGACCTTCAAATACCGATCGAGGCCGGCTTCCTCGCTCGCAGCGCCGAGCCGCGTCAAGAGT
>JAICEP010000130.1 GCA_025924095.1 Sorangium sp. | reverse complement strand
GTGGGCTTCCTTGGGCCAGGGGGATCCGGCGGGCGCGGCGCGGCCGCGGCGAAGGGAGGTGGCGGCTAGTTGGTCTCCGCGTCGTTGTCGTTGAGGCTGCGCCGCCGCACGCAGGCCTCGTTCGAGGGCTTCGCGGCGGGCGCGCAGCCGGGCGCCTCGCAGACGAGATCGTCCGGACAGCGGGCCTCGATCGTCCAGTTCAGCGAGCCGCCCGAGAAGTTCCGGAGCGTGCCCGTCACGGCGTCGAGCACCTCGCCCCGGTGAGACGTCGGATCGAAGGCGCTCACCGTGCCCGTCTGGATCTGGATCATGCTCGACCCGTCCGTGACCTTGTAGTTCCCGCGCGCGGAATAACCCGTCCACTCGCTGCACTCGGGGTCGCGCGAGCACGCGTTCCCGCAGCTCCCCTCGGCCGGGCTCTCGAAATCGACCTGGCCGTCGCCGTTGAGATCGCAGCTCGACTGCTCCGGGCCGAAGACGTTGTTCCTCGCGGGCTTCGGGCCGAAGTTCTCGCTGATGTGGAACCCCTCGACGCGCACGAGCCCGCTCTCGAGGCGCTCCATGGCGGAGGCGTCGGCGATCGTCCGCGCGTCGAGCGCCCTCGGCTCCGGGACCTGGCACTCCGCCCCTTCCTCGAAGGGCGCGATCTCGTAGGAAGGGAACGAGAGCTCGGTGAAGCCGAAGAACTCGTTCACGGTGCCGGCGAGGTACTGGAGCCGATCGCAGACCCGCATGTTGGCGGGGGTGTTGAAGTTGTACGCGAAGAGGTGGTTGTACCCGCCGTCCTGGCCCCCGAGGTCGGTGACGTAGAAGCCATCGCTCGCGACGCGCGTGACGACGACCCGCTGGGGAGCGGCGGTGTTGACCTCGATCCCCTCGAACGCGTAGGGCGTCGCCGAGCCGCCCCCCTGGATATCGGCGACGCGCGGCAGGGCGTAGGCGACGGGCTTCGAGGCGCCCGCGCTGAAGGTGCCGCCCTCCTCGGTGTCGTCGTCGGCGAACGCGCACCCGGGGTCGGCGGGGAAGTCGATGAGCACGTCGCCCGGCGCGTCGTCGTTGGCGCCGTTCGCGCACGCGGGCTGGCCGTCCCGGGGCGCGGGCCGGTAGCCGACGTCCTCGACCCAGAGCCGGGTGGGCCCGTAGACGGCCGTCACGTGGACGACGCCCTCCGCCACCCCGTCGCGCAGGCGGAGGTTGCGGCCGACCGCGAGCCCCTCGTCGTCGGCCTCGACGTCGACCACGGCCCCGGGCTCGACGCTGAGCCGGACCATGCCGTCGAAGGGCGCCCGGCGACCGGCGGGATCGCGCGCCTCGACCCGGAACGCCCAGGCATCCACCGCGTCGCCGCGGTTGGCCGGCAAGGGCGCGTCGGCGGGAGGCGGCGCCTCGCCGTTCACTTGAACGACCTGGACCCAGAAGCTCGAGACGCCCCGGGGCGGTCCGGCGTCGCTGCCGCACCCGGCGAGCGCCGCGGCGAGGAGGGCCGCCCGGAGCCGCGCCCGCGGCGTCACTGGCCCACCATCCTCAGGCGGCCGTCGGAGAAGTTGCCGAGCCGCCGGTCGACGCACGGCAGGTACTTGCACTGCTCGCCGGCGGCGCTGCACGGGGCGAGCGCGCTCTCGCACTGCCGCCGCACCTCGGCGGTCGGCGCCGCGGCGCAGACGTCGCGCTGGTAGGCGGCGACGTCGTCGCGGCAGCGCGCGAGCACGCACGCGCCCCGGGCGCACGGCGCGTCGCCGGTCGTGCACACCGCCCCCTCGACGACCGACTCGGGGCACGCGCAGACGTAGCCCTCGCCCACGCCCGCGCAGTCGGCGTCCCGCTGGCACGACGCGAGCTCGCCGCGGTCGTCCGCACCGCACGGGCGGCCGGCGCGGATGTAGTCGATCAGCGCGTCGCGCTGCTGCACCTGGGTGTCGAACTGGGTGGTGTTGCGCTGGAGCACGCGGAACCCGCTGCCGCCCTGGGCGAGGTAGTTCGACGTCGCGAGCTCGTAGGTGGAGATCGGATCGATCGGCTGCCAGCACCGGCCGGCCTCGACGTCGCAGCTGCCCGAGAGGCCCCCCGGGCAGTCGGCGTCGCCGTCCGGGCACGCGATCGGCGGGTCGTGAGCGCCGATGTAGACGTGGGTCGCGACGCCGGGCGCGGCGCCCTCGGAGGCGCGCCCGGCGCAGTCGATGACGACCCGCGCGCCCGCGATCTGCGCCTGCGACACGCACCCGCGGCCGCTCGAGCGGCGCGCCACGAAGTCGAAGAGGTCCTGCACCTCGAGCCCGGAGAGCTGCATCTTCGAGATCGAGTTGTCGAAGGGGAAGATGTTGAACATCTGCTCGACCGTCACCGGGCCGGGCACGAGGTCGGCGCGGATGCCCGTCGTGTTGGTGAGCGAGAAGTCGGTCTGGATGCCGAGGCGCAGCCACATCGCCGCGGCGATCATGTTGCCGAGCGGCGAGTCGCCGCCGCTCGTCGAGAAGCGGCGCGAGCCGTCGAGCGCGTAGCCGACCAGGAGATCGAGGTTGGCGAGCGCGTCGAGCCCCTGCGCGTACGGCTCGAGCACCGAGGCGACGATCGGATCCGCGGGCACGCTCTCGGTCACCGGGAAGAGCTCGTAGCGGTTCGAGATCACCTCGAAGCCGTTCAGCGGGTCGTGGTCTTTGCCGAGCTCCGAGGCGTCCTTGGACAGCACGAGGTCGAGGCGGCCGACGAACTTCGCGAAGGCGCCGGAGTGCGCGAGGACCACGTCGCGCGGCGCGCAGTAGCGCCGGCGCTTCTCGCCCTCCTCCGGGGAGCGCTCGTCGTTCAGGAGGATGTAATGGCTCTGCTTGTCCTCGTCGTAGTACCGCGAGCAGTCGCGGACGCGCTTCGGCGGCTGGAGCACGATGTGGTTGTGCCCGCCGAGCACGACGTCGATCCCCGTCGTCGTCTCGATCATCCGCTCGTCGACGTCGAGCCCGAGGTGGGTGACGAAGACGATGACGTCCACCGTGGGGCGGAGCAGATCGACGTAGAACTGCGCGACCTCGGTGGTGTTCAGCGGGGTGACGCCGAGCCGGTTCGGCGCCTCGAAGATCGACGTCAGGCTGGAGAGGTTGCCCATCCCGATGACGCCCACCCGGAGGCCCTCCAGATCGAAGACCGTGAACGGCTGCAGGATCGCGCCGAGCGGCGAGGCGCCGGGCTGCGCCGGGTCCTCGAGGAGGTAGTTCGCCGCGAGGATGGGGAAGCCGGCGTTCTGCTGGAGCTGGATGCCGAGGTTCAGCGCGCCGCGGTCGAATTCGTGGTTGGCGACGATCATGGCGTCGACGCCCATCGCGCCGAGGGTGCGGATCTCCGCCTCGCCCGAGTAGAAGTTGAAGATCGGCGCCCCCTGGAAGCAGTCGCCGCCGTCGAGGTGCAGCGCGCGCGACGACCGCGCGCGCTCGCGGCCGATGATATGGGACATGCGCGCGGCGCCGCCGACGTTGGCGATGGAGGTCGCCTCGCCGAGGCCGAGCCCCGCGTCCACCTGGCCGAGCTGCAGGTTGTACGGGAAGAGCCGCGAGTGGATGTCCGACGTGTGGAGCAGCGTCAGGTGCACCTGCCCCACGAGCCGCGTGGGCGGATTCTCCTGCTCGCAGCCCGCCGCGCACAGGCCGAGCGCCACCGCGCAGGCGGCCAGCGCGCGCGACACGCGCGACGCGGCCGGCGCCGCGGGCGAACGCCCCGCCGCGCCCGTCACGCCGCGCGCCGGAGAGAGGAGAGCCTCGGAGGGCCGTGTCGTTGCCCCCGGCGCCGCGCCCATGGCTTTACGGGACTTCATGGAGCGGCATCACGCTAGGAAGCCCTCCACGCGAGCTCAAGCGAAAAGGAGGTGAAGGCGGCGAGGCGATCGACCCGCGGCGCAGGTCACCGCGCGTCGCGCTCTCCCGTGAGCAGATCGTAGAGATCCGGCGCGAACGCCGCGGCGACGCAGCACTCGACCTCCTCCGCCGTGGCGTAGGCGAGCGCCTCCGCCGCGACCGACTCGGCCTCGGCGACCGTCACGCGCCGGAGCGTCTCCTTGATTTCGGGGATCGCCGCCGCCTCCATCGAGAAATCGCGGAGGCCGAGGCCGAGCAGGAGCAGGGCGGCGAGCGGGTCGCTCGCCATGGCGCCGCAGAGCGAGACCGGGCGACCGAACTCCTGCCCCGCCCGGATCACCTTCGTGATCAGTCGGAGGATCGACGGATCGAAGGGCGAGGCCAGGTAGGCGAGCGAGCGGCTGGTCCGGTCGACCGCGAGCGCGTACTGGATGAGATCGTTCGTCCCGAGGCTCATGAACGCGGCCTCGCGCGCGAAATGGTCGACCATGATCGCCGCCGCGGGCACCTCGATCATCACGCCGAGCGGGATCTCGTCGGCGCACGGCTGGCCGCGGGCGCGCACCTGCTCCTGCGCGCGGTGGAGCAGCGCGCGCACCTGACGGAGCTCGCCGAGGCCCGCGACCATGGGGATCATGATCCGCACGTCGCCGTAGGCGGAGGCGCGCACCATGGCGCGGAGGTGCTCGAGGAAGACGTCGGGGCGCGAGAGCGCGAGCCGGACCGCGCGGAGGCCGAGCATCGGGTTCATCTCCGGCGGCACCTGGAAGGTGGAGACGAATTTGTCGCCGCCGATGTCGAACGTGCGCAGCGTGACCGGCTTCGGGCGGAGCGCCTCGACGACGGCGCGGAAGATCTCGAACTGCTGGTCCTCCGAGGGGGGGGACGTGCGATCGATGTAGAGGAACTCGGTCCGGTAGAGGCCGATGCCGTCGGCGCCCTGGTCGCGCGCGAGGATCGCCTCGGCCGGGAGCTCGACGTTGGCCCGGAGCGACACCTTGACCCCATCCTTCGACTGGGCCGCGCGGTGCCGGGACTCCGAGAGCGCCTTGGCGAGCGCGCCGAGGCGCTCGGCGCGGGCGCGCGCCTCGGCGAGCTCGGCGGGCCCGGGGCGGACGATGACCGAGCCGCGCAGGCCGTCGATCACGACGAGGTCGCCCGTGATCACGCGCTGCCGCACGTCGCTGACGCCGACCACGGCCGGGATCTCCAGCGCGCGGGCCATGATGGAGGTGTGGCTCGTGCGGGTGCCGACCTCGGTGACGAAGCCGACGACCGGTTCGTCGACCATGGCCGCGGTGTCCGCCGGCGACAGATCGTGCGCGATGAGGATGGTCGGCCCGGAGAAGCGCGGCAGCGCTGCGCCGAGCGTCGCGGGCATGGCGATCGAGTTCTGCAGCTCGATCAGGCTGCGGGTGGAGAGCGGCGAGGTGTCCCGCGAGGACGGCGGCTCCTGGGGCGGGAGGCTGAAGGCGCGCAGCAGGCGCTCGCCGATGAACATGACGTCATGGCTGCGCTCGCGCAGGTACGGGTCGTCGAGGGCGGCGAAGCGGCCGGCGATCGCCTCGCAAGCGGTCGCGACCGCCCACTCGGCGCATTGCCGCTCCTCGGTGACCTGGCGCTTCACGGCGTCGGCGAGCACCTCGTCGCCGAGCATCAAGAGGTACGCTTCGAGGATCGACGCCTCGGCGCGGTGATCGCCGACGCGCTTCGCCATGTCGCGGAGCTCGTCCTGCGCGCGCTCGACCGCGGCCTCGAAGCGCTCGATCTCTGCCTTGATCTCGCCGGAGCTGACGCGGCGGCGCGGGTGATCCGTCCTGTGCCCGCCGATCACGACGGCGGCGCCGATGGCGACTCCGGGCGACCCGGAGATGCCCCGAAGCGTCTCGGTCCGGGCGCCGGGCGGCAGCGAGCTCCCGCGGGCGCCGGGCGCCGCCGGGTCCTGGGCCCCGGGCGGCTCCGGGTCGCTCCGGACGCCGGACGCCGTCGCGTCGTCGCGGACGGCGTCCGCCGGGGCGGTATGCGAGCCCGGGGCCCCCGCGGAGAGCGCGCTCCGGCCGCGCGTCACTCGGGCTCTCCGAAGCGCGAGGCGATCAGCGCGCCGATGGCGGAGACCGCCTCGGCGGCCTGATCGCCGGTCGCGCGGACCTCGATCACGGTGCCCATCGAGCCGCAGAGCAGGAGCACGCCCATCACGCTCTTCGCGTTGGCCGACTGCCCATCAGGCCCCATCAGCGAGATCTCGCAGTCGTAACGGCCGGCGAGCTGCACCAGCTTCGTCGCGGCGCGCGCGTGCAGCCCGCGCACATTGATGATGGTGAACCGCATCGTCACCGGCTCGATCGTCACCGCTCGCCCCCCGTCACGCTCTTGTCCGACGCCGGGCGAGACTCCGGCGCGGCCGCTCCCTGTTGAACCCGCCGGAGATCCACGCTGGGCGTCCCGGCCATGCCCTCACCCGCCCCCGAGGGTACTACACTACTGCTCACCCGGGCGACGTCCCGGTGCACGACCGTGATCGGGAGCCCCGTCTTCCGCCGCAGGCTGTCGCTGAGCACGTTGGTGAGCACGACGGAGCGGTGCCGGCCCCCGGTGCACCCGATGCCGATCGTGAGATAGCTCTTTCCCTCGCTGGCGTAGCGCGGCATGCAGAACGAGAGCAGCCCCTCCGTTCTGCTGATGAACTCGAGGGCATCGGCGTTCTTCAGGATGTACTCCCGCACCGGCTCGTCGTTGCCCGTCAGCTCGCGGAGGCCGTGGACGAAATACGGGTTGTCGAGGAAGCGGACGTCGAAGAGCAGGTCGGCGTCGAGCGGGATGCCGTACTTGTAGCCGAACGAGATGAACCGGGTGGACATCCGGGGCACATCGACCTTCGTCGGGCGCAGCCGCTCGATGACGACGCGGCGCAGGTCGTGCGTCGACAGCCGCGTCGTGTCGAGCTCGATGGTCGCCCTCGCCCGCAGCGACGCGAGCCGCTCGCGCTCGAGGAGGACGCCGTCGAGCATCGCGATGGCGCCGCTGCCGCCGGTCGTCAGCGGGTGCGGGCGCCGGGTCTCGCTGAAGCGCCGGAGCAGCGTCTCGTCCGAGGCGTCGAGGAAGAGGATCACCACGTCGCGGCCGACCCGGATCGAGTCGAGCGCCGCCGTGGCGCCCGCGAGGAACGAGCCCACCCGGACGTCGATGCCGAGGCCGATCCGGGTGATCCCGCCCGCCTCGCACGCCTCGACCGCCGGCCGGACGAGCGACGTGGGCAGGTTGTCGACGCAGAAGAAGCCGAGATCCTCCAGGGCGTGGAGCGCCGTCGACTTGCCCGCGCCCGAGAGGCCCGTGACGACGACGACGCGCGACGTCGCGCCGTCGGACGGCGGCTGCGCGGGCGGCTGCGGATCGCCTCCGCCGCTCACCCTCGCCTCCTCGGCCGCGGCAGGCTCACGGACGACTCCGTGGCGTCGAACCCGGGGCTCGGCCGCTCCGGGAGCGGGGGCGGCCTCCCCCGCTCCACGGGCTGCCGGAAGGCGCTGCTCGGCGGGCTCTGCAGGTCCCCGTGGCCCGGCCGCGGCGGCCGGGGCGGGCCGTGCGGCGCCGCGTGGCGCGGGGCCCCCTCCTCCGCGAGCCGCACCGGCGGCGGGACCGACGACTCCTCGGCCGAGCGCTCGCGGAGCAGCTCGCCCTCGACGGCGCCGAAGAACTCGCGCGCCGCGTGGAACCCGGCGTTCTTCAGGAGCTCGTTGCGGGCGGCGACCTCGAGGATCGACGCCATGTCGCGGCCCGGGCGCACCGGGATGACGAGCTCGCGGATCTTCACGCCGAGGATGGTGTGGTACCGCTCGTCGAGCCCGAGCCGGTCGTACTCGGTGTCCTTCGACCACTCGACGAGCTTCACCACGACGTCGATCCGCTTGCGCTCGCGGATCGAGGTGACGCCGAAGAGGTCCTTCACGTTGAGGATGCCGAGGCCGCGCACCTCGAGGTGGTACCGGAGGAGCTCCGCCGGGGCGCCGAACACCATGCCGGGCGGGCGGTAGTCGCACTCCACGGCGTCGTCGGCCACGAGCCGGTGGCCGCGCATCACGAGGTCGAGCGCGCACTCGCTCTTGCCGATCGCGCTCGATCCCACGAGCATGAGGCCCACGCCGAAGACGTCGACGAGCACGCCGTGCAGGCGGATGCGCGGCGCCAGGCGATCGTCGAGCAGCGCGTGCAGGGCGGTGATCGTGATGCTCGACCGCACCGCCGAGACGAGGAGCGGCGTCCCGCTCTCCTCGGCGCACTGCGCGAGCTCCGGCACGGGGACGAAGCCGATGCCGGAGCCGTTGGTCTCGAACGGCTGGTCGCCCTGCGTGATGATGACGCAGCAGAGGCCGAGCTCGAAGAAGCCGCGCAGCGACAGGAGCCGGTCCTCGCGGGTGAGCTTGTGGAGGAACGAGAGCTCGGTCTGTCCGAGGATCTGCACCCGCGTCGGGACGATGCCGTGGAAGTGGCCGACGAGCGCGAGCCCCGACTTCTGGATGCGGGTGTTCATGATGGGCCGGTCGAGGCCCGCCGCCCCGGCGATCCGCGTGAGCTCGATGCCGAGCCCTTCGTCGGCCATCAGGCTCCGCACCGTGAGGACGGGGCGGTCGGGCCGCCCTGCGCCGGTGGGGGGCACCCGGCCGCCTCCGTCCCCTTCCTGTGTGCTGCCGCGCGAGCTGCTCATGATACCGACCTCCCTTCCTCGGCGGCGATGAGCTCGAACGCCGCCCGCCCGGTCGAGGCGCCGAGCAGCCGCCTCCTGAACGCCTCGTCCCGCAGGAGGCGGGAGATGCGCGCCAGCGTCTTCAGGTGCTCCCCGGTGGCCCGCTTCGGCCCGATCACGGCGACGAGGATGGACACCGGCGCCCCGTCGATCGCGTCGAAGTCGATCGGCTTCGGGCAGAGCAGCACGGCGCCGATCAGCCGCTCGATGCCCTCCATGGCGCCGTGGGGGATGGCCACGCCGCTGCCGACGCCGGTGGACTGCAGGCGCTCGCGCTCGGCGAGGACGCGCTCGATGTCCTCGGTCTTGACCCCCTGCTGCGCTGCCGCGAGCAGGGCGGCGAGCCGGTGGAGCGCGTCCCCCTTGGAGCGGACGACCCCCTCCTGCTCACTGGCGACGGATACCTGGTGCGCGGTCAAGATGTCGCAGACTTGCATGCTGATTTCGGCGCTCGGGAGAGGTGAGAGGGCTCTGGAGTGGCGCCCGTGGCACGGACGGCGCGGCGCTCGGCCAGGGCCAGGCGCGCCGACGGTGGCCATCGTACCCTGGGGACCTCGGGTACGCGACTCAAGGACGCTATCGCGGCCAGCGGCCCCGGAGGGACCGTCCTTCGCCTCGTGATCGCAGGCGACCGCCGCAGCGCGGGCGGCGGGATCCTCGGGCGCGTTGCGCGCACGCGTGCGGGATCAGGCCCGCGGCGACGGTCGCCGTTCGACGCCGCGGCGGCTCGCCTGCGGGAGACCGCCGCCGCCGCGACCGCGAGCGCTGCGGCTCACCTGCGGGAAGCCGCAGCCCCCGCGGCAGCGAGCGCGGCGGCTCGGATGGGGTGCGCCCCGCCGACTCGGCGGCTCAGGATCGGGTGCGTCCCGCCCCTGCCACCGCTTCCTTCTCCACCTCGGCGGCGTACTCTCCGGCGCTCGTGCCGCCGCGCTTGCGCGCTATGGTGTGCCCCTTTCCATCGCGGATCTGCCGCTCGATCTTGTCGTGGACCATGTCGATCGACGCGTACATGTCCTCACCCCGCTCGGTCGCCTGGAAGGCCAGGCTGCCCGAGGAGAGGCGGACATCGGCGACGTGGGTCAGGCCCTCGACGGAGAGGGTGACCTGCGCCGTCATCGCCTGCCTAAGGAATTTCTGGAGCTTGGCGACCTTCTCGTGAGCATACTTTTTGACGGCCTCGGTACCCACCATGTGCCGGAACGTGATCGTAATGTTCATCAGGCCAGCCTTCCTTCCCTGACGCGTAGAGGAAACAATCGACTACGGCTACAGAGCACCCCTCCATCACCATAGTAACACTGCTGTAGAGCTCCGGTCTGCCCTCAACGGCGCGGCGCTTTCGTTTTGTTTGGCTCCGTTTCGTTCTGCTCGTTCTGCATGCCCTTGCTGGGTCTCGCCGAGTTTTGCCGCGTCTTGCTGCGTCTTGCCGCGCCGCGCCGCGTCCGGCGTGGCCTCCACGCGTCCTCTTCAACAAGTCTTGGCACGCCCGGCTTGTTCCAGGGCCCGGCGCACCGTGTGCGGAGCGTGGCCAGAAGCCAGCGCGATCTCGCCGATCGTGGGTGTGCGTCCAAGCTCGGCCGCGAGCCGCCTCGCGCTCGCGAGGACCGCGCGAAGCACCTCGACGTCGCCCGAGTCCAGCGGCTCGGCCACGCGGAGGCCCTCGGACTCGAGCTGGTCGATGATGTACTCCACCTCCTCGTACGAGACCGGCCGGCGGTCGATGACGTCGGCGATGTCGTTGAGGTCCACCCGACCGGTCGACCGATGGCGCGTAAGGAGCTCCTGGATCATGTCGTCAATGACAGGCGGCACGGAGCCAGGGTGCCACCTTCGCGCAGGCCGCGCACGCGCAGGCCGCGCACGCGCAGGCCGCCCGGCGCCCGCACCGCGGAGCCGCCCGAGCGCTCCGGCCCGTCCTCGCCGAGCGCCCCGGCGGCCGGAGCGCTCGCAAAGGCCTGAACAGCTGGCTCGCGGGGGCGCGGGCCGCCTCGCCTGTCCCCACGTCATGGCCACGGCGCCTGGTTTCCGTCCTCACCTCGCCTGCTCCACCTCGGCGCATTGGCAGCACCCGCACCGGCTCAACAACGTTTCCGCCAGGAACCGCGGAGATATGATAGACACAGTGGCGTCATCGAGCGGATACATATCAGGAGATCTCTCCATGCGCTGGGCTCCTCCCGAATCGCGATCCCGTTATGCGATCCGCGACCATATCGAGGCGAACCTCGATCCGGTCAAGGACCATCAAGAAATCGCGTTTCTCACGACATGCTATGATTTCCCGTGGGACACGCAGCGCGCCCTCGAGCTCGCGCTGCTCCGTGTCTTCGGCATCGCGAAGGGCACACCGCTCCTGGTGCAGACAGGGGAGCTCCTGCAGCGCACCCAGAAGCGCTACGACGACACGACCCTCATCCTCTCCGAGATCCTGGAGAACGGATACGACAGCGAGCGCGGCCGGGCGGCGCTCCGGCGCATGAACCAGCAGCACAGGCGCTACACCATCCCGAACGACGAGTACCTGCACACGCTGTCGACCTTCATCTTCGAGCCCGTCCGCTGGAACGAGCGCTTCGGCTGGCGGCCGCTGACCCGGAAAGAGAAGCTCGCTGGGTATCACTACTGGAAACAGGTCGGGACGCTCATGAACATCCGGGACATCCCGCCGAGCTTCGAGGCGTTCGAGCGCTTCAACCTCGAATACGAGGCGGAGCACCTGCGGTTCTCGGAGAACAACCATCGGCTCGCCGTCGCGACGCGCGACCTCATGCTCGGCTGGGTGCTGCCGAAGGCCCTGTGGCCGCTCGGGGCGCAGGTCATCCACGCGCTCATCGACGATCCCCTGCTCGACGCGGTGGGGCTGCCGCGGCCGCCGCCCGCGCTGCGCCGCATCGTCGAGGCGGCGCTCCGCGCGCGCGGCCCGCTGCTGCGGGCGATGCCGCGCCGGCGCTCGCCGCGCCTGCTCACCAGGATGAAGAGCCGCACGTATCCGGAAGGTTACCGCGTCGAGGACCTCGGCGCGCGGTGACCCTGCATCGGCCCTTCAGCGCATCGGCGCATCCGCGCCGGAGGGGATACCGCCTGTCCGTTCAGGGCAGCTGGCGCCGCAGGAACTTGAGCGCCTCGCGCGCCGCCGGGTTCACCGGCTCGTAGACGTCGGGGGTCTTCCGGAGCGGCGCGCCGATCGGTTCGCCGGGACGGGCGCCGAGGATGCGCTCGACGTCCTCCAGGAGCGATTGCATCGAGTCGAAGCGGTTCCCGGGCAGCTTGCGGAGCGCGGTGGCGACAAGCGCCTCGAGGCGCCGGTCGATGCCGGGGCGGATCGTGCTCAGCCGGGGGGCCGGCGTGCAGGCGTGCTGGGCGACGACCACCACGTCGTCCGGCGAGGAGAAGGGCAGCTGGCCGGCGAGCATGCGGAACATCGTGATGCCGAGGGCGTAGATGTCGGTGCGGCCGTCGACCGGATCGGCGAGGGCCTGCTCCGGGGCCATGTAGGGGACGGTGCCCAGCACGAGGCCGGCCGCGGTCACGGGGCCCGATCTCAGCTTGGCGAAGCCGAAATCCATCACCTTGAGCACGCGCGGGCCGCTCGGGGAACGGACGAGGAACATGTTGTCCGGCTTCACGTCGCGGTGGATGATCCCGACCGCGTGCGCGTCGGCGAGCGCCGACGCCGCCTGCCGTATCAGCGGCAGCGCGACGGCCTCGCTCACGGCCACCTCGCGGCGGAGCAGGACGCCGAGCGACTCGCCGGTGAGGAGCTCGAGCACGATGAAGGGGGACCCGTCCTTGCGCTCTCCCGCGTCGAGGACCCGGATGATGCTGGGGTGCCCGAGCTCGGCCGCCACCTCGAGCTCGCGGAGGAACCGCTCGCGCTGGGTCCGGTCCGCGGCGAAGTTGCGGTTCAGGATCTTGATCGCGACCTGCTCCTTCGTGCGGCTGTCCACCGCGAGGTACACGCGCGACATCCCGCCGGCGCCGATGAAGCCCTGGATCACGTAGCGATCCTCGAGGACGGCGCCGAACTGCCGCGTCGGGTGCGCGGGCGGCGCGGACGACAAGGACTCGACGAGGCGGGCGCCGTCGTCGGGACAGAAGCCGTAAGAGCGGTCGGCGTACGCGCGGTGGCAGCGCGGGCAAATCATGGACGCGCGTCATGATGGCGGCGCGAACGGGGAACCTCAAGAGAACTTGCGCCCGGCGGGCAATCTCGCGAGGGGCCGACGAGCGACGAGCGGCCGACGAGACGAGAGGGCGGGCCAAGGGGGTGAGGCCGCGATCTACCTCGCCGGAGCGGCGGCGCGCCCCGCCGCTCCCGCGAGGGAGATCGCGGCGCGC
>JAICEP010000129.1 GCA_025924095.1 Sorangium sp. | reverse complement strand
GTCGTCCTGGGAGGAACCTTACAGGGGTATCAGGTGCTCAACGATCTGCAAGCAACGGCGCGGCGGCAAGCCCAATTGATAAGGAAAACTCCGTCCTGAGCGAGTTTCGGAGCTCAGTGGAGATCTGCGGCGTGAGAGGCGCTACGACGCGACGCCGCGGCATGCCCCATGCCGTCGCGGCGGCCGTCTGGTATCCTTTGCGGGTCTCATGCGCCGAAAAGGCCAGCGATCGAGAGGAATTGGATGAGCTCGCCGGGCCCTTCTCCATGCCTGGCCGGCGCCGCGCCGCTCGCACGCGCGGAGATCTTCGTCGTTGACGACGACCCCGCGCTTGTCGAATCGCTGATGGACCTGCTCTCCGACGAGGGCTACCGCGTTGAGGGGTTCACGCGACCGCTGGAGGCGCTCGATCGTCTCACCCGCGGCGCCCGGCCGCGCGCCGTGCTGCTCGACTACGTGATGCCCGAGATGACCGGCGAGGAGTTCCTCGCCGCGCTCGCCGCGGCGGGCGTCGAGGTGCCCGTCCTCCTGCTCTCCGGGGTGAGCGAGCCCAGCATCCGCGGCGCCGTGGCCGGCGTGCTCCCGAAGCCGTTCGACGTCGACCGGCTCCTCGTGGTGCTCGCTCGGCTGACCGGCGCCGTGCAGCGCTAGCCCACCGCCGCCGCGCCCCTCCCTGCTCCCGGCCTGCACAGGCGCGGCGGCACGCTCCTCGCGTACCGTGGCCCCCGGGAGAAGCCGGAGATGTCGTCGCTCCTAGACAGCGCCGCCGGGCCGCCTGCCCTCGCGCGAGGCGGGCCGGGCAGCCCCGGCCCCGCGAGCGCGCCGGCGGCCGCGACCCGGCTGCCGGCCGAGCTGCACCACCGCTTCCGCTTCATCGCGATCGACGCGAGCCTCCTCCCGGAAGCGGCCGACGCGGCCGCGGCGCTGCTCGACGCGCTGCTCGCGCTGGGGGCGCGCGTGGCGCTCCTCGCCCGCGAGGGCGTGCCCCACCTCGCGCGGCGGCTCGAGCGCGTCGTGCGGCCGGAGAACCGCAGGCGGCTCTTCGTCGGCGCGCTCGGGGGCGCGGAGCTCTACGGCTTCGATCGCCGCGGCGCCGCGGTCGCGCTCGTCGACAGGGCGGAGCCGCACGGGCGCTCCGCGATCGCGGCGCTGCTCGCGCAGGGGATCGCGCCGCTCCGCATCGCGCGGCACGACTGGCTCGCGATCTCGCCGGACCCGGGCGAGGGCGCGCCGGCCGCGGACGCCCGCGGGCTGCGCGACGCGCCCGAGCTCGCCGGCGCGATCCACGCGACGGCCGGCGCGCAGCGGCTCGGCGAGATCCTCGCGCTCCAGCGCGAGCTCGACCGGGAGCTCGGCCCGCTCGCGGCGCCGCGCGACGCCGCGTTGTCCATCGAGGAGCCGGGGTTCGACGTGGCGCGCGAGCACGAGATCGAGTCGCTGCTCGCGATCGCCAACGGCTATCTCGGCTCGCGCGCGTCGCTCCCGGAGGGCTCGCGCGTGTCGCGGCCGGCGACGTTCATCGCGGGCGCGTTCGAGCCCTCGGCCGACGTGAGCCGCGTCCCGGAGCTCGTGATCGCCCCCGACTGGGGCCGGCTGAGCGTCGCCATCGAGGGCGAGTCGTTCTCCGCGGAGACGAGCGGCGTGCTGCACCACCTTCGCGCCCTCGACCTGCGGCGCGCCGTGCTGCTGCGCGAGTGCCTGCGGCGCGGCGAGGCGGGGCACCTCACGTACCTGCACACGCTCCACGCGGCGTCGCTCGCGGACCGCCACGTCCTCGTCGAGGCGCTCAGCGTCGCCCCCCTGAACTTCACCGGGACGATCCGCGTCGACGCGATCCTGAGCGGCGACGTGAAGAGCGCGAGCGGCGCGGCGCACTGGGAGCGCTTCGCGGCGGACGCGAGCGCGGACAGCCTGCTCCTCGTCGGGCACACGCGCGGCGGGCTCGAGACCGCGATGACCTCGCACCTGCGCGTGCTCCCGGGGCAGGCCGCCGAGGGCTCGCCCCCGCCCGAGGCCGGCGAGGGCGCGCGCTGCGAGCGCACCGAGGGCGCGCGCTCCATCGCCGAGCGCTGCGACATCGGCGTCCGCGTCGCCGAGCCGCGCCGCCTCTTCCGGACGACGACGCTGCACACGTCGCGCGACACGCCCGCGCCGCGCGAGGCGGGCGAGGCGCTCCAGGCGGAGCTCTCGCGGCGCGCCATGGACGACGTGCTCGGCGAGCACACGCGCGCGTGGGCAGAGCGCTGGCGCCGCGCCGACGTCGAGATCGACGGCGCTCCGAAGATCGAGCGGGCGCTCCGGTTCGCCCTGTACCACCTCATCGGCGCCGCGAACCCGGACGACCCGCGCTGCTCCATCGGCGCGCGCGGGCTCAGCGGGGAGGCGTACCGCGGCCACGTCTTCTGGGACACCGAGACCTTCCTCGTCCCCTTCTACACGCACTGCTACCCCGAGGCCGCGCGCGCGCTGCTGCTGTACAGGCACCGCACCCTCGCGGGCGCGCGCCGCAAGGCGAAGGCGCTCGGCTACGAGGGCGCCCTCTACGCGTGGGAGTCGACCGACACGGGCGACGAGACGACGCCGCCGCTCGTCGTCACGCCGTTCGGCGAGGTGATCCGGGTGCTCTCCGGCGAGCAGGAGCACCACATCAGCGCCGACGTCGCGTACGCGGCGCACGCCTACGGCCGCGCGACCGGCGATCTCGACTTCGAGCGCGGCGAGGGGGCCGAGATCCTCATCGAGACCGCGCGCTTCTGGGCGAGCCGCGCCGAGATCGGGGCGGACGGCCTCGCCCACATCCGGCGGGTCATCGGGCCGGACGAGTACCACGAGGCCGTCGACGACAACGCGTTCACGAACTGGATGGCGCGGTACAACCTCCGCGCCGCCGCGGACGTCGTCCGGCGCGGCGTCGCGGGGGGCGACGTGCTCGCGCGGCTCGACCTCCGGCCCGAGGAGGTCGACCGCTTTCGCGACGTCGCGGATCGCCTGGTCCTCGGGATCGACCCGCGCACGGGCCTGATCGAGCAGTTCGCGGGCTACTTCCGCCTCGAGCCGTTCTCGATCGCCGACTACGCCGTGCGCAGCGCGCCGATCGACGTGCTGCTCGGGCGCGAGCGGACGCAGGCCTGCCAGGTGGTGAAGCAGGCGGACGTCGTGCAGCTCCTCGCGCTGCTCTGGAGCGCGGTGCCCGCGGGCGCTCGGCGCGACAACTTCCTCTACTACGAGCCGCGCACCGCCCACGGGAGCTCGCTGAGCCCGGGCATGCACGCGCTCGTCGCCGCCCGGCTCGATCTCCACGCGCACGCCGAGCGCTACTTCGACCAGACCGCCGACATCGACCTCGGCAACACGATGGGCAACGCCGCGGGGGGCGTGCACATCGCCGCGATGGGCAGCCTCTGGCAGGCGGTCGCGTTCGGCGTCGCCGGCGTCACGCGGGTGCCGCGGAGCGCGCTCGCGCAGCGGCTCCCTCACGCGCCGCCCAGCGCGGGCGAGGACGAGGCGATCGGCATCGAGCCGCACCTGCTGCCGGGCTGGCGGCACCTCAAGATCCCGATCTTCTGGCGAGGGCGCGCGCTCGAGATCCACGTGGAGGACGACGCGGTGGAGGTCGCGCTCGAGGGGAGCGCGCCGCTGCCGATCGGCCTGCTCGACGGGGGCGCGCCCGCCTCGGCCGTGGTGGCCGAGCCGGGGCGCCGCTACGCCACGCGGCGGATCGGCGGCCGGTTCCAGCCCTGGGAGGAGGTCACGTCATGCTGAGCGCTGTGCGCGATGGGTCCCCCGGCGAACGCGGGGCGCTGTCCGGGCCGGCCGCCGAGGCCGAGCCGTCGATCGGGGCGCGCGAGGGAGGCGACGAGGCCTCGCCGGAGAGCGGCGCGCGGAGCAAGGACGTGCTCGTCGCGCTCCACGGCCGCCGCGCCCACCTCGGCGCCCTCGGGCTCGGGCGGATCATCGCCGGCGCGTTCCACGCGCCGCTGCACGGGCTCCTCGTCTGCTCCGAGCCGATCGACGCGAGCGAGGTGCCCGCCCACCTCGGGGTCGCCCCGGAGGCGCTGCAGGGCGTGGTGCTGCGCGTCGCGGCGAGCGAGGATCCGCCGGGTGCGCTCGCGTCGGCGGTGAGGGGCCGAGGGGCCTCGATCGTCGTGGTGGCCTCCGAGCCGGAGGAGCTCCTGGACGAGCGCCTGGGCGTCGGCCGGCTCGCCGCGCGCGCGCTGGAGGCCGCCTCCTGCGGGGTCGTCGTCATCGGCCAGGCGACCCGGCCGCCGTCGCGGCTGGAGCGCATCCTCTTGCCGCTCGACGGGACCCCCAGCACGGCCGCCTCCATCACCCCCGCCGGAGAGCTCGCCCGCAGGCTCGGCGCCGAGCTCGATATCGTGATGGTCGGCTGCGCCTCGCCGCGGAAGGAGGCCGACGACGACGCGCCGCCCGTCTCGGCGCCGGCGCCCTCCGAGCCGGGCGCGATGGTGGCGCCCCTGTACGTCGACCAGCCCCACCATGAGTGGCCCGCGTTCACCGAGGAGTTCCTGGGCCGGTTCCTGAGCGCGATCGGCCACTGCCCCCACGACGTCGCCACGCGGTTCTTCCTCGGCAAGGGCGAGCCGGCGGCCGAGATCCTGCGGTTCGCCGGCCAGCTGGCGAGCGATCTCGTGGTGCTTGTCTGGCACGGGCAGCTCGAGGATCACCACGGCGGCGTCTTCCGCGACGTGCTCTGCGGCGCCCCCTGCCCGGTGATGGTCCTGCGGCGGTAGAGCGCGCCTCCCCGCGTGCGCTCCGGCGCGCTCGCCGGCGCGGATCGGCGCGGATCGGCGCGCCGGCGCCCCGCCGGTCGGGCGCCGCGCCAACGAGCGGCGAAAGGCGCTATCGTGCGCCGCCATGGTCTCCCGGAAGCTGCCCGCCAGCGAGTGCCGCAAGATCGTCGAGCCCGAGGGCTTCCGCTTCTCCTCGACGGAGGAGGTCGCGCCGCTGTCGGCGGGCATCGGCTCGCAGGAGCGCGCCCTCGCCGCGCTCGCCTTCGGCCTCGACATCCGCCAGCCCCGCTTCCACGTCGTCGTCGTCGGCGCGCCCGGCACGGGCCGCACGTTCTGCGCCCGCGCCGTCGCGAAGCGCATCGCCGCGAGCCGCCCCACGCCCGACGACATCCTCCTCTTGCCGAACCCCCACCGCCCGAGCGAGCCGACGGTCCTGTCGCTCCCCCCGGGCGAGGGGCGCCCCTTCGTCGAGGCGATGGAGGAGCTCCACGAGAAGCTCGTCGACGCCCTGCGCGGCGCGACCGAGGGCGAGCGCTTCAAGCAGGCGCGCGGCAAGATCCAGCGCCGGGTCAACGCGGAGGAGCGGCGGCTCGAGGAGCAGCTCAAGTCCGCGGCGCGCGAGCTCGGCCTCGACCTCGTCCGCGGCGACGACGAGGTGCAGATCACCTCGATCCAGGACGCCTCGACCTCGCCCGACAGCGAGGCCCTGCTCGCCATCGCCGGCTCCATCGAGGAGTTCGAGATGCGGCTCGCCACGGTGCAGGACGAGGCCGACGTCGAGCTGCGCGGCGTCGTGAAGCAGCTGCTCAGCGACGGCGTGAAGGGCTGCTTCCAGCCGGTGCGCGCGCGCTTCGAGGGGCGCGACGACATCAGCGCCTTCCTCGCGGACGTCGAGACGGTCGTGTCGAAGGAGTTCCGCCTGCTCGTCGACGAGGCGCGCGGCGAGGAGGGCGGCGCCACCCTGCCGCGCGGCGTGGTCGTCCCGACGCTGCTCACCGAGCACACGCCCGACTCGGGCGCCCCCGTCGTGGAGGTCCCCTACCCCACGCTGAGCGCCCTCTTCGGCCGCACCCACGCGCCGCCCGACTCCGGCTTCCCGCCGGAGCCCGGCTTCGCCGTCGCGGGCGCGCTCCACGAGGCGGCCGGCGGCTTCCTCATCCTGCCCGCGGGCGCGCTGCTCAAGAACGAGGCGCTCTACGAGCAGCTCAAGGCCTGCCTCCTCGCCGGCAAGTTCATCGTGCCCGAGCACAACCCGTCGTACTTCCGCGGCACCTCGGAGGAGCTGCTCTTCCCGCCGATCCCGATCGACGTGAAGGTCGTCCTCGTCACGAACCCGCAGCTCTACCAGGACCTGCACGACGCCGATCCGGAGTTCTCGCAGCTCTTCAAGGTGCAGGCGCGCTTCGAGACGACGATCTCGCTCGATCAGGCGCTGGTCACCTACCCCACGTTCCTCGCCGGCTTCGCGCACGATCGCGGCCTGCCGCCGATCACGGCCGACGGCGTGACCGCGCTCCTCTTCCACGGCGGCCGGCTCGCGGAGAGCCAGACCAAGGTGAGCGCGCAGCTCGGGATCATCGCCGAGGTCGCGACCGAGGCCGGCTACCGGGCCCAGCGCCGCGGCCGCAAGGTCGTCGACGGCCCCGAGGTCAACGAGGCGCTCGAGTCGGCCCGCCGCCGCGGTAGCCATTTCCGCGACCACGTGCACGAGATGCTCTCCGACGGAACGATCCGCATCGACGTGACCGGCCGGCGCGTCGGGCAGGTCAACGCGATCTCGGTCCTGTCGGACGGCCCGCAGACGTTCGGCCGCCCCTGCCGGGTGACGGCGGTCGTCTACCCGGGCCGCGAGGGCCCGGTGAACATCGCGCGCGAGGTCGAGATGTCCGGCCCGCTCCACAGCAAGGGCGTGCTCGTCCTCACGGGCTTCCTCGCGGACCGGTTCGCCCAGCGCCGCCCGCTGTCGTTCGGCGCCTCGCTCGTCTTCGAGCAGACCTACGAGCCGATCGAGGGCGACAGCACCTCGTCGAGCGAGCTGTACGCGCTCCTGTCGGCGCTCTCCGGCGTCCCGATCCGGCAGGAGCTCGCCGCGACGGGCAGCATCGACCAGCAGGGGAGCATCCAGCCCGTCGGCGGCATCAACGAGAAGATCGAGGCCTTCTTCGATCTGTGCGCCGCCAAGGGCCTGACGGGCGACCAGGGCGTGCTGATCCCGAGCGCCAACCGCGACGCGCTCATGCTGCGGGGCGACGTCGTCACGGCGATCGAGGCTGGCCGCTTCCACGTGTTCGAGGTGAGCTCGGTCGAGGAGGGCATCGAGATCATCACCGGCGTCCCGGCGGGCGTCGCCGACGCGGACGGGAGATATCCGGACGGGACCGTATTCCACGCGGCGGACCAGCGGCTGGAGCGCTTCCACCAGGCGATCGCCGACACGATGAGAGGGGGGCCGAGCGCGGATCCCAGGAGCATGCTCCGGGGTCGCTGAGGAGCGACCGATGGCCGCGAAGCGCACAGACCCGCTCCGCTTCCAGCGGTCCCCGGACGCGCCGTTCGAGCCCGCGCTCCACGAGATGCTGGCGTCGGCGCGGCGCCTCGATCCGGCCGCGGTCCGCCCCGACCAGGCCGCGCGCGCCGCCGGTCCGCCCGAGGAGCCCGCCGGATGATCGGGCTCATCGACGAGGGGTGACGGACTCGCGCGCTCCGGGCTCTCTCGCGCCGACCCCGCAGTTCAGCGCTTCATCCGAGGCGCCGGAGAGGCGATGAGCTCCGCCTCGCGCCGCGCATTCACGCCCTCGTCGAGGCAGACGCGGCGCCGTGAAGCCGCGATTCTCCAGAAGGCATCGAGTCGGCCGATTGGGCAACAAATTCAGCACATTGGACGACTGTCAATCACCATTTGCCTGATTCACCGTACAGAAACCTCCTTACGCTGCTTCCGGGCAGCCCAGCACGCCCGGGCGATCGGGTGGGCTCGTGGCTGGGATTCCGGTGGACCGTGGGGGGCGCAACGTTGCGAGCGGTTGGCGTCTGGTAGAAAAAGGATGCTGTACGCAAAGTGCATGGGGCCAGGTAGGCTTCTCGCGACGGCCGGGGGAGAGGGCATGCCAACCTGCACGGGTGGCCAATGAGGGTGGGGGCGCCGCGGGCGGGCATCGGCGGGTGCAGCACCGGTTCAGCCACGACCGCGCGGTCCGCCGTGGCGGCTGCCCTCGCTGACCGGAGCCTGCCTGGGAGGCTCCCATGATCCGCCCATCCGACAACCCGCCTCATCGCATCCTCATCGTGGACGACAGCCCCACGTACCTGCACCAGGTCGCGGCGGCGATGCGCGACGAGGGCTACGTCGCGGTGCTCGCCCACTCGGGGGAGGAGGCGCTCGCGCGGCTCACGGCGGCGCGCGTCGACGGCATCCTGCTCGACATGGTGATGCCGGGGCTGTCGGGTCCGGCCACGTGCCTCCGCATCAAGGCGAACGCCGCGTGGCGGTCGATCCCGCTCCTCATGCTCACCGGCCGGGACGACCACAAGGCGATCCTCGACGCCCTCTCGGCCGGCGCCGACGACTTCGTCACGAAGACGGGCGAGCTCACCGTGCTCAAGGCGCGCCTGCGCGCGCAGCTGCGCCGCAAGCTCTACGAGGACGAGAACCGCAGGATGCGCGAGCTCCTCCTGCGCCGGGAGATGGAGGCGGCCGAGGCGCGCGCCGACCGGCGCCTCAAGCAGAGCGAGGAGCGGTTCCGCCTCATCGTCGAGGGCGTCCAGGACTACGCCATCTTCATGCTCGACCCCGCGGGCCGCATCGCCAGCTGGAACCCGGGCGCCGAGCGGATCAACGGCTACCGCGAAGACGAGATCCTCGGCCGTCACTGCTCGGTCCTCTTCCCGCCGGAGGACATCGAGCTCGGCAGGCCCGCCGCGGAGCTCGAGTGCACGGTGGAGACCGGCCGCTCGGTCCAGGAGGGCTACCGCGTCCGCAAGGACGGCACGCGCTACTGGGCGAACGAGGTGATCAGCGTCCTCTTCGACGAGGCCGGGCGCCTGCGCGGCTTCGCGAAGGTCACCCGCGACGTGACCGAGCGCCGCCGGGTCCACGAGGCGCAGCGCATCCTCGTCTCGGCCGGGCAGATCCTCGGCGAGTCGCTGGACTTCGAGGAGACGCTGCGGCGCGTGGTCCGCGTCGCGCTCCCTGATTTCGCCCAGATCTGCGTGCTCCTCCTGCAGGACGAGTCCGGCGCGCACGAGCGGCAGGTGACCGCCCACGCGGATCCCTCGATGGCGGCGGCGACCGAGCTCCTCGGCAAGCTCACGGCCGACTCCGCCGGGCGCGGCATCGGCAAGGTCCTGCGCACGGCGCAGCCGGAGCTCACCCCCCGGGTGACCGACTCGTTCGTCCGCGCGATCTCCTTCGATCAGGCGCACTACGAGGCGCTGCGCTCGCTCTCCCTCGCCTCGCACCTCACGGTCCCGCTGACCGCGCGCGGCCGGACGCTGGGCACGCTCTCGTTCGCCTCGACGCACCGGCGCTACGATGCCGTCGACCTCGATCTCGCGCAGGATCTCGCGCGGCGCGCGGCCCTGGCCGTCGACAACGCCCGGCTCTACCGCGAGGCGAAGCTCGCCGTGCGCGCGCGCGACGATTTTCTCACGATCGCGTCCCACGAGCTCCGCACGCCGCTCACGCCCATGCAGCTGCAGGTCGACGGCCTGCTGCGCGCCGGCAAGCGCGGCGATCTCACCGCCGAGCGCGCGACGCCGCGGCTCGAGATGATCAAGCGGCAGGTCGAGCGGCTCGCCCGGCTCATCACGAACCTGCTCGACATCTCGCGCATCTCCGCGGGCCGCCTGCAGATCGAGCTCGAGGACGTCGATCTGGCGGCCACGGTGAACGACGTGCTGGATCGGTTCCGCGACGAGCTCGCCGCCGCGGGCTGCCCGGTCGACCTGTCGGCCTCCGCCTCGATCGTCGGCCGGTGGGATCGCCTGCGCCTCGATCAGATCGTCACGAACCTCCTCTCGAACGCCATCAAGTACGGCGCCGGCAAGCCCATCGACGTCGCGGTCTGGGACCTCGGGGATCGCGCCCGCCTGGTGGTGCGGGATCGCGGCATCGGCATCGCGCCGGACCAGCAGGCCCGCATCTTCGAGCGCTTCGAGCGCGCCGTCTCGAGCGAGAACTACAGCGGCTTCGGCATGGGGCTGTGGATCGTGCGGCAGATCGCCGACGCGCTCGGGGCGACGATCGAGGTCGACAGCCGCCCGGGCGAGGGGGCGACGTTCACCGTCGACCTGCCGAAGGCGCTCGCCTGACGCGTCCGCGCCGCGCGCGCTACAGCGCCCGCCGCACCCGGCGGCGCTGCTCGATCATGTGCTGCGTGATCTGCTGCCTGCCCTCGGCGCGCTCGACAAGCGTCCACACGTTGTCGCCGCGCTCCCTGCCCGCGCAGTCGAGGAGCGCGTCGGCCGCCTGCTCGGCGGGGATGAGCCCGTCGTGCCGCCCCGGGAGCTCCACCACGGCGACGCGCGTGCAGAGCCCGCCCATCGTCGCGAGCATCCCGCGCACGACCTCGCGGAAGATCGCCTCGTCGAACGCGTCGCGCCGGCCGGCGCCGAACAGGACGAGCTTGTCGAAGGCCATGCGCGGCTTGCACGGGATCATCACGACCTCGCCGAGCTCGCAGGTGATCAGGCCCTGCCGCCTCAGCTCCGAGAGCCGGCCGCCGAGCCGCCAGTCGCAGAGGCCGGCCACGCCGTGGGCGGGCAGCGCGTCGCTGAAGGGGGCGCACGCGAGCACCTCGGAGTCGAGCTCGTCGAGGCTCTGCAGGTCGGGGGAGATGAACCGGAGCTCCACGCGGATCAGACGCTGATGGCGCCCTTGCGGAAGTCGCTCTTCGCGATCTTCACGTTGACGCACGCGGGCCTGCCGCACCGGAACGCCTCGTCCAGCGCGGGCCCGAGCTCCTCGACGCGCTCGACCCAGGCGCCGAAGCCGCCGAGCGCCTCCACCACGCGGTCGTACCGGGTGAAGTCGAGCGACGTCGCGGGCGCGCGGCCCTCGCCGTAGATCTCGACCTGCCCGCGCCGGATCTGCGTCCAGGCCGCGTCGTTCCCGATCACGCTCACGACGGGGATCCCCTGGCGCACCATCGCCTCGAACTCGAGCGCGTGGAACCCGAACGAGCCGTCGCCGTACACGAGCACCACGTTGGCCTCGGGGCGCGCGAGCTTGGCCGCCATCGCGTAGCCCGGTCCGACCCCGAGGGTCCCGAGCGGGCCTGGGTCCATCCAGAGCTGCGGCCACTCGAGCTTCAGCACGTTCGCGGCCGTGGCGACGAAGTCCCCGCCGTCGCCGATGACGATGTCGTCCTTGCCGAGCCGCTTGCCGATCTCCGCGCAGACGCGCAGCGGGTTCGGCGGATCGCCGTCGCTCGCGATCTCGGCCAGCATCTTCGCGCGCGACCGCTCCTCGGCCTCGCGCACGGTCGAGAGCCACGGCTCGGCCGACTTCTCGGTCACCTCCGCGAGCAGCTGCTCCAGCACGACGCCGCTGTCCCCGTCGATCCCGAGGTCCACGCGGCGGTTCCTGCCGAGCTCGCTGCCGTCGAGATCGATCTGGACGACCTTCGCGGCCGGGCCGATCGCGCGGCCGTACTCGAGCCGGAAGTCGAAGGGGGTGCCGAGCACCACGCAGAGATCGGTCTGCGAGAGCGCGAAGCGGCGCGAGCGGCTCATCAGCCCCGGGTGGGCGTGGGGCAGCGCGCCGCGGGCCATGCCGTTCAGGTAGAAGGGCGCCTTCACCGCGTCGGCGAAGCGGCGCAGCGCGTCCCGCCGCGGCGACCAGCGGAGCTGGCTGCCGACGATGAACATGGGCCGCTCGGCCTCCCTCAGCAGGGTCGCGGCGCGCGCGACGGCGGCCGGGTCGCCGCCGGGCCGGGCCGGGGCCATGGGCGCGGTGGCCGGCGCCTCGTCGCCTGCGAAGCCCATCAGGAGGTCGAGCGGCATCTCGAGGAAGACCGGGCCTGGCACGTTCGCCTGGGCGACGCGGAAGGCCGCGTCCACGTACTCCTGGATGCGGTCGGTCGAGGGGACGGCGGCGCTCCACTTCGAGATGGGACGCATCAGCTCGACGTGGTTCATGTCCTGCAGCGAGCCCATGTCGGCGAGGGCGCGCGGTCCGGCGCCGCCGATCACCACCATCGGGATCCCCGCGCGCTGCGCGTTGGCGACGGCCGTCACCACGTCCGTGACGCCCGGTCCCGCGGTGACCGCGCACACCCCTGGCCTCCCGGTGACCCGCGCGTACCCGTCGGCGGCGTGGCCGGCCGTCTGCTCGTGCCGCACGTCGACGACGCGGATGCCGTCGTCCAGGCACCCGTCATAGATCGCCTGGATGTGTCCGCCGCACAGGGTGAAGAGGTGGGTCACCCCGTGTCTCGCGAGCGCCTTCGAGACGAGCTTGCCGCCGTGCACCTGCGCCATGGGGCCGGCATATACCATGTGCGCCCCAGCGTCCTCCCGGCGAGCGGGCCGTTTTCGAGCCGCCGCGCGACCGCCGGCGCCGCGCGCCGGGCAAGCCGCCTCACCGGCCGGGGCGCTCGCCTTCCCGGGACGACCCAGGCGGCTTCCCGGGACCGACCCTGGCGGCCGCGCGTGCGGCGCCGCTGCGTTCGGAGCTCCACGCCGCGGCGGCGCCGGCGGGTCGTGCGCACCGCGGGGGTGCCCGCGTCTGAAACGGCACGAGCGGAGGTGAGGAGAAGGCTCGGTGTTCTTCCCAACCTCCCGATCTCCTTAGAGCGTGCTCCGGGGCCAGCGCACCCCCCTCTCGGCGCGCGCTCCGCCTCCCCGGCCCGCGAAACCACGCTGTCCGCGGACCGGGTCGTCCATGCCGCACCCGGGGAATACCCCGCTTGCAGCGGACAGCGCTGTAAAAATCCAGCAACGCTACAGGGGTCGACTCGGCCCCTGCCTGCGAGATTGTCGTCCACCCGGCGCGACCGGCGCCAGGGTGTCCGCTGCCCGGCGCTGTTCTCTCCGGGCGATGAAATGATATAGTTGGGGTCTTATTGCAGCTGCCAGCTCGACACCGCTATCTATCTCGACCTCTCCCCGGTGCCCCTGCCCTGCAACCGCCGGCCTGGGGGACGGCTCCGGACGTTTCGGACGGGGATCGCCCCACGGCTCGTCGCCGCCGCCCGCGCTCCCCG
>JAICEP010000128.1 GCA_025924095.1 Sorangium sp. | reverse complement strand
GAGCCGGGCGGCGATCTGTGCGTCGACGAGACCGAGGCGAGCTTCGCGAACGAGCTCGTACCGCACGAGGTGTACCTGTCGGACTTCTGGATCGACCGCACGGAGGTGACCGTCGCGAGCTATCGCCGGTGCGTCTCGGCCGGACTCTGCACCGAGCCTCCCTATGCGTCCGGCGGGCGGCGGTTCGATCGGCCGGATTATCCGGTCGTGCTCATCTCGTGGAGTGATGCGCAGCGCTACTGCGCCTGGGCCGGCGGTCGCTTGCCGACCGAGGCCGAGTGGGAGCGCGCCGCGCGCGGCGCGGCCGGGCGTCGCTACCCGTGGGGCCATGTCTACAACCCCTTCCACGCGAACCACGGGAGGCTCTCGTTCGACGAGCTCGACGACGGCGACGGCTTCCTCGAGCTCGCTCCCGTGGGCTCGCTCGTCTCCGGGCGGACCCCCGACGGCATCGACGATCTCGCCGGCAACGTCGAGGAGTGGGTCGCCGATTACTACCATCCCGAGTATCCAAGCAGCAGCGCGAAGGACCCGCGGGGGCCCGACATGGGCGAGGAGCGCGTGCTGCGGGGCGGCAGCTATATCCTGGGTCGGCCCTGGCTGCGCGGCGCCGCGCGAGGGCACGACCTTCCGACGAGCCGCCGGGCATGGCGCGGCTTCCGCTGCGCGCGCGACGCCTGAGCCGGAGCGCGGGCGACGAGCCCGCGCGGCGGTTGGCCGCCGCGCGCGAAGGGCCCATACTGCGCCCGTGAGGATCGCGCACCTCTCTGATCTGCACCTCCTGTCCCTCGAGGGGGCCATCCCGTTCCGGCTGCTGAACAAGCGGCTGACGGGCTACATCAACCTTCGCTTCCGGCGCCGCGCCATCCACAAGCCGCACGCGGTGCACGCGGCGGCGAAGGAGATCCGGCGGCTCGACGTGGACCACGTCGTCATCACGGGTGACGTGTCGAACCTCGCGCTCGAGCGAGAGTTCGTCCTCGTCCGCGACTTCCTGCAGCGCGATCTCGGGTTCCCTCCCGACCGGGTGAGCATCGTCCCGGGGAACCACGACGCGTACACGAAGGGCGCGCACCGCTCGCAGCGGTTCTCGCAGTACTTCGCGCCGTACCTGCGCTCCGACCTCCCGCTCGACGCGCGGGCGGGACGCGACGACGTCGAGCCCGGCAGCGACGGTGGGGGCTCGGCGTTCCCCTTCGTGCACCTGCGCGGGCCGGTGGCGATCATCGGCCTGTCGACCGCCTGGCCCCGTCCCCCGCTGGTGGCCTCGGGGCGGATCGGCCCGGTCCAGCTGCGCGCGCTGGAGCGCGTGCTGGCGCACCCGGAGGTGCGACGGCGAACGCCGATCGTGCTCCAGCATCACCCCTTCCACAACCCTGCGAGCCGGGCGAAGACCTTGCTGGAGGGTCTGGGAGACGCCGCGGCCGAGGGGCGGTTGCTCCGGCAGGTCAGCCGCGGCCTGCTGCTGCACGGGCACCTGCACCGGCGCATTCACCGGAAGCTGCACACCGAGCGGGGTCACATTGACGCCGTGGGCGCCGCCAGCGCTTCGCTGCTTCACGAGAGCGATGAGCGGATGGCCGGGTTCAACGTCTACGAGGTCGACGACGCGGGCGCGATCAGGGGCATCACCTCGCACCGCTTCGTGCCGGGTCAAGAGGCGTTCCGCGAGGTCCCGGTACCCGAGCGCTGAGCGCGCTCGGCGGCGCGCCCCACCGGAAGCGACGCTCGCCGAGCGCCCACGGGAGGCGGCGCTCCGCCGAGCGCCCCACCGGAGCTACGCGCAGATCATCCGATGCGCGCGCGACCCGCCTTGCGGGCGCGCGATGATCAGGCTCGGAGGTGGGATGGATCGAGCGCAGCGGAGGCGCTGCGCGGGCAGTCCGGTGGGGCGCTGGTCAGGAGGAGAGTCAGGCGGTGGCGCGGATCACGTTGACCGCCTGGAGACCTTTGGGACCTTCTTTGATCTCAAATTCAACGGTCTCGTCCTCGAACAGACGGCGGCGCCCCTCCCCGTTGATCTGCGAATAATGAACGAAGACGTCGGGGCCAGTCTCTTGCTTAATGAAGCCCCAACCCTTCTCATCGTTGAACCACTTTACCTTGCCAACTGCCATATTTCCTCCACTTCAGAGCTCGTCGATACCCGAGGCGCGCAGGCTGGCAGTCGGGAGGAGACCGCGGCTGCGGTCCCTGATTCCGATGCGGGCTTGGCTGCTTGCAGCAAACCCCCCTCGTAGACAGATCCAGCTTGCGCAGGGCGATTGCCCAGCCGCTGGTTGATGTGCATGCGCGGCGACTTCGACGATTCTCCCCGGTCCGAGCGGCGCCAACGTAAACGGCTCGAACCGCCAAGGTCAAGCAGCGATGATGGTTCGGCACGAGCTAACGCGAGGCCGTGCCGCGTCACCGGCAATCCCCGCTTGCAGCAGCTCCCGACGAGAATGTTCCGCCGTACAGCAGATCCTGACGGTGAGTACGGACGCGCGTTCGAATCACGGGCGCGCCGCGCGGTGCGAAGCAGAATTCGCGCGGCCGTCAAGATTTGCGCTCTTATCGAAGAGCCTTGTACGTCGGCCCGTGCAGGGCGTCGTGCCCTCCACGCGCGTCTCGAGGTGTCGCGCGGCGGCCGACCTCCCGCGGGCGTCGTGCAGCGGGCGCTGGCCGACGATGGCTCCGCCTGTTCGCCGACGAGCCGCCGGCGTTTCCCCGGCGCGAGCGCGCGGCGGCTCGATTTCCGGGACCCGCGCGTCCGCGCTCCGCCTGCACCGCGCCGCCTGAGCGCAGCCGGCGCGCGCCTGGGCTCGCGCCCGCTCGCCGCCCGGGAGCAGGATCCGAAGGCATCTCGTTGACATGTCTGTTCGAGCTTGCTCGTATGGCGTGGCGAGGGCATCGGGTCTCACCTCCGCCCTGGCCCCGCGAGGCGACGACGAGATGTTCTCGGTGATCATCAGCGAGAAGGGGGGCGCGGAGCGCCGCGAAACCTTCGACCGGACAGAGATCAACGTCGGTCGCGTGCAGGGCAACGACCTGATGCTGCCGAAGGGCAACGTGTCGAAGCGGCACGCTCGGCTGCTCTTCCGCGACGGGCGCTTCATCGTCACCGACCTCAAGAGCACGAACGGCACGTACGTCAACGGCCGGAAGATCGCTCAGGCGACGATCGTTCGCGAGGGCGACAAGATCTACATCGGCGACTTCGTGCTGCGGATCGAGACGGCCGCGGCCGGAACGGCGCCCCCGGACAGCACGGCGCCTCCGGCGCGCGTGCCGGAGGAGACGGGCACGGGCGATCCGGCGCATCTGGCCGACCGCGCGCCGCCGTCCGCCGAGAAGGGGCTGCACCGGTCGGCGCCCCTGCCGCTGATCAACGAGAAGGGCGAGCCATCGCGCACCAGCCAGGGCGTGATCAGCCACTTCCCGCTCGAGAACGATCCGGACGAGTCGGCCGATGCCGCCGCGCCCGTCCCCGGTCCGCCGCGCATCCCCTCGCCTCGCCCGCCCATCGTGCCCGGCGCGCAGGGCGGCGCGTACGCTCCGCCGCTGCCGGTCCCTCCGGCGACGCCCAACGCCTCGCCGGCGCGCGACGGTCGCGCGGCGGTCAACACCGTCCACCCGACCACGCAGATGGCGCGCCCGTACCCGACCGCGACCCCGCTGCCGGGACAGGGCGGAGCGAGCGCCGCCGCGCCGCCGCAGGGCGCTGCGAACATCGCCGTCCACCCCAGCGTGGTCCCCATCCCCAGCCGGCGCGCCATCCCGCCCGTCTCGGATCGGGTCGACCGCGGGCAGGGCGATTCGGCGCAGGCCGTGGCGCACCGCAGGGCGCTCGGGCGCCTCGTGGAGCGGCTCGGCGACAAGGTCGACCTCGCGCCGCTCGACAGCGGAGCGCCGCCGGACGGCGCGCTCGCCCCGCGGATCCAGCAGGCCAACGCCGCCGGCGCGGAGGCGATGCGCGCGGCGGGCGAGCTGCCCTCCGAGATCGACGCCGAGGCGCTCATGGCCGACGCGCACCGGGAGCTCCTCACGCTCGGCCCGCTCGATCGCCTGCTCGACGACGCCGAGGTCGGTGAGATCCAGGTGTTCCGTCACGACCACGTGATCGCGATGCACGGGCGCCGGCGCGCGATCACGGAGGTCGGGTTCAGCAGCGAGCGCGCGGTCGACCGGGCCATCCGCCGGCTCTGCGTGATGGCCGGGCAGCCGCTCGAGGGCGGCGCGAGCTTCGTCGAGCGGACCCTGCCGAAGGGGCGGCGGCTCTTCGCCGTGCTCCCGCCGGCGGCGACCTCCACGCTGGTGATCCGGAAGCCGCAGCGCCCCGATGTCACGCTCGAAGACCTGGTGCGCAACGGGACGATCTCGCGCGCGATGGCCGGGCTGCTCTCCCAGTGCGTGCTCGGGCGCGGCAACCTCCTCGTCACGGGGACGCGGGACGCAGGGACGGGCTGGTTGCTCGGCGCGCTCGCGGCCGCAGCGCAGCCCGACGATCGGTTCGTCGTGCTCCAGGACGAGGACGAGCTCGCCCTCGATCAGCCCAACACCCTGTCGATCGCGCTCGGCAGCACGACGGCCGAGCGGACGCGGGCGGTGCAGGCGGCCGTGCGCATCCGGCCCGAACGGGTCGTGGTGAGCTCGTTCTCGGGCCACGTCGCGGCCGAGATCGTGGATGCGATCGGCGGCGGCATGGACGGCGTGCTCGCGGCCGCCCGGGCGCCCACGCTGCGGCAGGCGGTGACGCGGCTCCCCGCGGACATCGCCGCGACCCGCCCGGGGATCACGCCGGAGGCAGCGCGCGAGTGGCTGGCGTCGTCGTTCGATCTGGCGATCGAGATCGCGCTGCTCCGCGACGGTCGTCACCGCGTGCTCCGCATGGCCGAGCTCGCGGTCGAGAACGGGCAGATCGCCATTCGCGACGTCTTCACGTTCGTGGTCGAGCGGACGGCCGCCGGCGGCGCGCTCGAGGGGACGTTCCACCCTTCCGGGCTGGTGCCGGACATCGTGGAAGACCTCCAGTCCCGCGGGCTCACCGTCGATACGTCGACCTCGTTCCGCAGGAACCGCTAGCCGCAGGAACCGCTAGCTCCGCCCACCAGAGATCCGACCGGAGATCCGGCCAGCTAACGGCCAGCCAGCACGAGCCAGCCAGCACGAGCCAGCCAGCACGAGCCAGCCAGCACGAGCCAGCCAGCACGAGCCAGCCAGCACGAGAAAGACGGGAAGAACTCTGGCGCGCGCGACGAGAACGTCTTGACGAGCGCCGGCGAGAAACGGAGGTTATGCTGTTGAGCAGCCATGGCCATCCGCACCATCCTCCACTATCCCGATCCGCGCCTGCGACAGAAGGCGCAGCCGGTCGGGGACGTCACCCCCGAAATCACGAGGCTTATCGACGACATGGCCGAGACCATGTACGCCGCGCCCGGCGTCGGTCTCGCGGCCACGCAGATCGGGGAGCCACACCGCATCTTCCTCGTTGACATCGCCTCCGACAACGAGCCGAGCAACCTCCTCGTGTTCATCAACCCGGAGATCGTCGGGCAGGAGGGGCAGCAGGTCGGCCCCGAAGGGTGCCTGTCGTTCCCCGGCGTCAGCGAGGACATCAAGCGCGCCGAGAGCGTCCGCATCCGCGCCCGCGGGCGCGATGGCGCGACGTTCGAGATCGCGGCCGACGGCCTGCTCGCCGTGGCCGTCCAGCACGAGCTCGATCACCTCGACGGCGTGCTGATGATCGACCGGATGGGCCCGCTCAAGAAGCGCATCGTCCAGCGGAAGATGCAGAAGCGCGGCGCCGAGGCGGCGGGCTGACCCGCGCGAGCGCCCCGATCAGCTGCGCGCCGGGAAGGCCAGAGGGCCGCTGACGTACGCGTCGCGGCCGCAGAGCTCCCAGCGCGGATCGACGATCCGGGGCGCGTCCCCCGGCGTGTCCGGGCCGGCCCAGTCGACCGCGCCCGGCCGTCCGCGGGGGCCGAGCAGGATGGGCGCGACGAAGGCGTGCAGTTCGTCCGGCAAGCGCGACGCGAGCAGGCTGCCGGCGAGCTCGGCACCGCCCTCCACGAGGATGGAGACGATCCCCTGCGAGGCGCAGAGGCGCATCGCGGCGGTCACGTCGACGCGGCCCTCCGCCGAGGTCGGCGCGCGCAGGACGACGCAGCCCGCGTCCACGAGGACCTGCTCCGCCGCCTCGGGCGCGTCGGCGCCCGTGAGCACCCACGTCGGCACCTCCCGCGCCGTCTGCGCGAGGCGCGTGTGGAGCGGCAGCCGGAGCCGCGTGTCGAAGACGAGCCGGATGGGGCTCCGCCCGCCGGGCGCGAGCCCGGCATCGCGCAGCGTGAGGCGAGGATCGTCAGCCAGCGCGGTGCCGATCCCGATCGCCACCGCGTCGTGGCGCGAGCGGAGCTCCTGCACCTTGGCGCGTGCCTCCGGGCCGGTCACCCACTTCGAGGCCCCAGTGCGGGTCGCGATGCGACCGTCCAGCGACAGGGCGAGCTTGAGCGCGATGTGGGGGATGCCGGTCGTGATGAACTTGGTCCAGGGCGCGATCAGCGCGCGGGCCTCGGCGCCGGCGACGCCGATCTCGACGGCGAGGCCGGCGTCGCCGAGCCGCTGCGCCCCGCCGCCGACCACCCCTGGGTTCGGATCGGGCGCGCCGATGACGACGCGCTTGATGCCGGCGCTCAACACCGCGTCCACGCAGGGCGGCGTGCGCCCCTCATGGTTGCAGGGCTCGAGCGTCACGTAGAGTGTCCCGCCGCGCGCCACGTCCCCGGCCCTCGCGAGCGCGAGCCCCTCCGCGTGCTCCTCGCCGGCGCGCGCGTGGTGCGCGGCGGCGACGACCTCCCCCGCGGCGTTCACCACCACCGCGCCGACCGGGGGGTTCGGCGACGGCATCGCCTTGTGCGCCTCGTCGATGGCGAGGCGCATCATCGCGGCGTCGAACTCGGGATCGGGGGTGGGGAGCTTCGCAGACATCGAAGTGCCGGATCTACTAGGGCGCCTTGGCCTTCACAAGCTTGCCAAGCTCGACCATGAACTGGTCGATGTCCCGAAAGGAACGATAGACGCTGGCGAACCGGACATAGGCGACCTCATCGAGTGTCCGCAGGTGGTTCATCACCCGTTCGCCGAGCTCGGTCGACAGGATCTCCCGCCGCTCGGACTCCTGCGCCTCGCGCTCGATCGCGTCGGCAATGACCTCGATCTGGTCGGTGGACACGGGCCGCTTGTTGCACGCGATCCGCAGCCCCCGCACGAGCTTCTGCCGGTCGAACGGCTCGCGCCGGCCGTCCTTCTTGACGACCGTCGGCAAGATGTCCTCGACGCGCTCGTAGGTCGTGAACCTGCGCTCGCACGACGCGCACTCGCGCCGCCGGCGGATCATCTCACCCGCGCCGCCGGCGCGGGAGTCGATGACCCGGTCTTCGAGATGGCCGCAAAATGGGCACTTCATCGAGACATCCAGCGCGGCGCGCGATCAGCCGTCGAACTGGGAGAACACGAGCGACACGTTCGTCCCGCCGAAGCCGAAGGAGTTCGACATCACGTGCGTCAGGCGGCGCTCGCGGGAGGTGAACGGCACGTAGTCCAGGGTTGTGCACTCGGGATCGGGGTCGTCCAGGTTGAGCGTCGGCGGCACCGCGCCGTGACGCAGCGCGAGGGCGCAGAGCGCCGCCTCGACCCCGCCTGCACCCCCGAGCAGGTGGCCCATCGCCGACTTTGTCGAGCTCACCCAGAGGCGCTTCGACGCCGCGTGGTCGCCGAAGACCTTCAGGATCGCCCGGGTCTCCTCGATGTCGCCCTGGGGCGTCGAGGTGCCGTGGGCGTTGATGTAGTCGATCGCGTCCGGCGCGAGCCTGGCGTCTTCGAGCGCCATCCTCATCGCGCGCTGCGCCCCGGCGCCCTCGGGCGCCGGCTTCGTGATGTGGTACGCGTCGCACGAAGCGCCGTAACCCACGACCTCCCCGTAGATCTTCGCGCCGCGTCTCTTCGCGTGGGAGAGAGACTCGAGCAGCAGCGACCCGGCGCCCTCGGAGCAGACGAAGCCGTCGCGCCCCTTGTCCCAGGGGCGGCTCGCCCGCTGCGGCTCCTCGTTGCGCCGCGAGAGCGCGAACATGGCGCAGAAGCCGCCGATGCCGAGACCGGTGATCGTCGCCTCCGCGCCGCCCGTGAGCATGATCTGCGAGCGCCCCCGGCGGATCCACTCGAACGCCTCGCCGAGGGAGTGCGCGCTCGACGAGCACGCGCTCGTGTTGCAGTAGCTCGCGCCCCGCAGGTCGAGCGCCAGCGCCACCTGTCCGGCGGCGAGGTTCGCGATGACCGTCGGGATGAAATAGGGGCTGACCTTGTGGGGGCCCTTCTCGTGCAGCGTGATCGAGTGCTGGAACAGGTACTCGAGACCACCGAGGCCGACGCCGATGAAGGTGCCGCACTGATCGCGGTCCTCCTCGGTGAACTCGATCCCCGCGTCCTTCACGCACATCTGCGAGGCGGCGATGGAGAGCTGGGCGAAGCGGCCCATCTCCTTCACCTTCTTCTTGGGGATGTACTCCTCCGGGGCGAAGCCCTTCACCTCGCCGGCGAAGCGCGTCGGAAAGACGCCCGCGTCGAAGAGGGTGATGGGTCCGATACCGGACTGACCAGCCAGCAAAGATTGCCAGGTGGCCTGCGTCCCGATGCCGTTGGGCGTGATGAGCCCGATGCCGGTGATGACAACGCGTTCCATGGCTCTTATTGCCCTAGCGCCACCACAGAGGTGAGGACACGTGCTTCGGCGAAGAGCGGACCCTTCGCTGGCTCACGCGCCATCACACCTCCATGGTGACGCCGCGTCCGGTAGGGCGGTAGGGACGCTACTTCTTGGCATTCCTTTCGATGTAGTCGACCGCATCCTGGACGGTCCGGATCTTCTCCGTGTCCTCGTCCGGAATGTCGATCTCGAACGCCTCCTCGAACGCGAGGACAAGCTCCACCAGGCCCAGCGAATCGGCGCCCAGATCGTCGATGAAACTCGCTTCAGGCTTGATGTCCTTCTCGTCGACGTCGAGCTGTTCCTTGATGATTCGCTTTACTTCGGCCGTGATGTCGCGACCTTCAGCCATGGTATTCCTCCCGGGAAAACGGACCCCCTAGTAGCCCATCGCCATGGGCGTTGCACCATCGAATTACCTGCGACCGGCTTTTTCGTGTGCGCCTGGTTTGCCGCTGAGCGGACGCCTGGCTGCCTACACTCCATCCGGCGCGCTCAGACGTACATGCCGCCGTTGACGCGCAGCGTCTCGCCCGTCACGTAGCTCGCCTCGTCGGAGCACAGGAATGCGATCGCCGCGGCGACCTCCTCCGGTCGACCTGTACGCCCGAGTGGGACCATCTTGGTCAGGCCCTCTTTCATCTCAGCGCTGATCGTCGTCGTCATGTCGGTGTCGATGAACCCGGGCGCCACCGCGTTGACGGTGATGCCGCGCCCCGCGTACTCGCGCGCGAGCGACTTCGTCACGCCGAGCAGCGCCGCCTTCGTCGCGGCATACGCCGTCTGCCCCACGTTGCCCATCTCCGCCACGACGCTGGAGAGAAAGACGATACGCCCCGTACGCGCGCGCATCATGACCTTCGTCGCGGCGCGGGCGCACGCGATCGAGCCCTTGACGTTGACGGCGAAGAGGCGATCGAGGTCCTCCTCCTTGATCCGCAGGAGCAGGCCGTCGATCGCGATCCCCGCGTTCGCGACGAGGATGTCGAGCCGTCCGAGGCGCTTCGCCGCCTCGGCGATGGTGGCCTCGGTCGCCTGCAGGTTCGCGACGTCGAAGCCGAGCGCCTCGGCCTTGCCGCCGCGCGCGGTGATCGCCTCGACGAGCGCGCGCGCCTCGGCCTCCCCGCGCACGTAGTTGACGATCACGTGCGCCCCCTGCGCCGCAAGCGCCTCCGATGCAGCCCGCCCGATCCCTCGCGAACCACCCGTGACGATCGCAACTTTGCCCGTAAGGTCGAACATCGATGCCTATGCCTCCGAAAGGAACGCGCTCACGCGCTCAATCCCCGCCATGTCGCTCACGCTGAGCACCTTGATCTGCTTCGTGATCCGCTTCACCAGCCCGGCGAGCACCTTGCCAGGGCCGATCTCCAGGGCGTGCGTGACGCCGTCCTCCGCCATGTGCTCGATCGTCCGCATCCACTGCACGGTGCCGTCGACCTGGCGCAGGAGGAGCGACCGCACCCGCTCCGGATCGACGTTCGGCGTGGCGTCGATGTTCGCGATCACCGGGAAGGCGAGCGGCCTGAGCTGGGTGCGCTCGAGCTCGGGGCGCAGGCGCTCGGCCGCAGGTCGCATCAGCGCGCAGTGGAAGGGAGCGCTCACCTTGAGCGGGATCGCCTTGCCGCCGCGGGCGACGGCGAGCTCGCCCGCCCGCGCCACCGCGCGGCTCTGGCCGGCGATCACGATCTGCCCCGGCCCGTTGTAGTTCGCCGGCGCGACCACCTCGCCCTGCGCGGCCTCCGCGCAGATCGCGAGCACCACGCCCTGATCGAGCCCGATGAGCGCGGCCATGGCCCCCTCGCCCGCCGGCACGGCCTCTTGCATCGCGGCGCCGCGGATCCGGCAGAGCCGCACCGCCTCCTCGATCTCGAGCGCGCCGGCGGCGACGAGCGCGCTGTACTCGCCGAGCGAGTGGCCGGCCGCGTAGAGCGGCGGCTCGAGGTCGGGCAGGTGCTCGATGAGCGCCGCGGCCACGGCGCAGCTCGTGGCGACGATGGCGGGCTGGGTGTTGCTCGTCTGCGTCAGCTCCTCCATCGGCCCCTCGAAGCAGAGCCGCGAGATCGGCTCGCCGAGCGCGTCGTCCGCCCGCGCGAACACGCCGCGCGCCGCCGCCGAGGCCTCCGCGAGGGCCTTGCCCATCCCGACCTCTTGCGCCCCTTGCCCTGGAAACAGCCAAGCGATTTTCACGTTTGCCCTCACTTCCAAGCGGGGGAGACGGACGTCGTCCGTCCCCGAACCACGTCACGAGGCCAGCGCGCGCCAGGCCCCGCTCACGCTGGCGCGCCCGGCGAGCTCAGCCGCCTGGGCGCGCAGATCTCGACCTCGACACCGGCGCGCGCGCATGGCCCGCTCACATCCGGACGACCGACGCGCCCCAGGAAATGCCAGCGCCGAGCGCGCAGAACAGGACGTTGTGCCCCGGCTTGATGCGCCCGTCGCGGACCGCCTCATCGAGGGCGATGGGGATCGAGGCGCTCGAGGTGTTGCCGTATTCCTCGATGTTCAGCACGAACCGCTCCAGGGGGAGGCTGAGCCGCGCGGCGACCTGGCTGATGATCCGCAGGTTCGCCTGATGCGCGACGACCCAGTCGAGGTCCGCGGCCGCCATGCCCGCCGTGTCGAGCGCGATCAGCGAGGCGCTGGAGAGGTTCTTCACGGCGACCTTGAAGATGTCCTGCCCCACCATGTGGACCTTGTTGCGGTTCTGCTCGATGCCCTCGGCGGTGAGCGGCTCGGCCGTGCCGCCGCCCGGGATGACCAGGGAGCTCGCGAGCGCGCCGTCGCTGAAGATGCGCGTCGAGACGATGCCCCTGCCGTCGCCGGACGCAGGCCCGAGCACGACCGCGCCGGCGCCGTCGCCGAAGAGGACGCACGTCGTGCGATCCTTCCAGTTCAGGATGCGCGAGAGCAGCTCGACGCCGATCACGAGGACGTGCCGGGCCACGCCGTTGGAGATGAACTGATCGGCGATCGTGAGCCCGTAGACGAAGCCCGCGCAGGCCGCCGAGATGTCGAACGCGGGGATCTCCTCGGCGCCGAGCTTCTGCTGCACGTGCACGGCGCAGGCGGGCACCGGCGAGTCGCCGCTGATCGTCCCGACGATGATCATGTCGAGATCGGCCGCAGAGAGCCCGGCGGCCGCCAGCGCAGAGCGGCCGGCAGCGGCTGCCATATCGCTCGTGAGCTCGCCCTCGGCCGCGATATGACGCCGGCGGATCCCCGTTCTTTCGCTGATCCAGCTGTCGGAGGTGTCGACGATCTTTTCGAGATCGGTGTTGTGCAGGACCCGGGCGGGCGCGTAGCTGCCCGTCCCGAGGATGCGGCTCCTCGGCGGCGCGGCGCTCATGCGCCGACCTCTCGCGCGCCCACGTGGGCCTTTGCCGCGTCCGGGGGCGCGGGCGCAGCGTTCACGCGCGCCGGCGTCCGCGCGCCCGCCCCTGTCATGTGGCCGCGGTCGCCTTGGTCGCCTTCGCCTTGCGCCCGTTGTAGTGCCCACAGGCGCCACAGGCGCGGTGCGGGAGCCGGGCTTCCCCGCAGTTCTCGCAAGAAACGAGCTGGACGGGGGTCACCTTGTCGTGGTTGGCGCGCCGCATGTCGCGCTTGCTGGGGGTGGTTTTCCTCTTGGGGACGGCCACGGAACTACTCCTTCTTGGTCTTCTTCTTCGGTGTCCCGGCCTTGGCCGGGGAAGTTGAGGCAGGTTGCGCGCGCCGGTCAGAGCCGCCGGGCTTCTGTCCAAGCTTCTCTCGGAGCGCGCTCAGCGGCGCGAGCCGCGGGTCGAGGCCTGGAGCGGCCTCGTCCTCCTCCACCGCCCCGCGGGCGAGGGTCGAGGAGCCGCCTTCGCGGTCCTCTCGGGACGCGGCAGGACCGATACCCGGGCAAGCCTCCGAGCACAAGGGGAAGTTCGGCATCTCGAGGAGAATGGCCTCCCGGATGAACGGATCGAGCACCACCGTCTCGCCGTCGTACGTGTCGACGTCGGCCTCGTCGGCCGAGAACTCGTACTCGGGCTCCTTGGTCTTGACCACCGCCTTCGTCGCCCCGTTGCGCCCCGCGTCGTCCCGCCGGTGGCCGTGCCCCGCGTCGTCCCGCCGGTGGCCGTGCCCCGCGTCGTCCCGCCGGTGGCCGTGCCCGTGGCCCTCGGCCTTCGGCGCCGGACGCAAGAGGAGCGAGAGCTCGGCGTCGATGTCCTGCGCGGCCGGAGAGAGACACCGCG
>JAICEP010000127.1 GCA_025924095.1 Sorangium sp. | reverse complement strand
TCCTCGACGAGATCGGCGACATGGACCTCGCCGCCCAGGCCAAGGTGCTGCGCGCGCTGCAGTCGGGCGAGATCTGCCGCGTCGGCGGCGAGCCCAGCCGGCACGTCGACGTCCGCGTGCTCGCCGCGACGAACAAGGATCTCTCGCGCGAGGTCGCCGCGCTGCGCTTCCGCGAGGACCTCTTCTTCCGCCTCGCGGTGTTCCCGATCAAGAGCCCGGCGCTTCGCGACCGCATGGACGATCTGCGAGCGCTCGCCGACGCGTTCATGGCGGCGTTCTGCAACGAGAACGGCCTGCGCCCCAAGCGCCTTGACCAGAGCGTGTACGAGGCGCTCATGCGCCGGCCCTGGCCGGGCAACGTGCGCGAGCTCAAGAACGTGATCGAGCGCGCCGCGATCCTCTCGAGCGATGTCGTCACGATCGCGGATCTCCCGGAGGATCCGCACGAGAACCCGTTCGAGGACGACGCGCAGGGGGCCGCCGGGGAGGGCTCGATCGCGCCCCCCGCCCCCGGCGCGGCCGAGCCGCACGCGGGCGCGGCCCGCCACGAGCCGGAGCGCCCTCGCCTCACGCTGCGCGAGTTCCGCGATCGGGCCGAGCGCCGCTACATCGTCGAGGTGCTGGCCAGCCTCGACTGGAACATCTCGCGCGCGGCCGTTCTGCTCGGCGTCGAGCGCACGAACCTCCACAAGAAGATCCGCGCGTACGGCATCAAGCGGGGCGAGGCGCCGCAGTAGCGCCGACGAGCCGCGCGCGCGGCTTGCAGCGAGGCCCCCGCGGCCCTGCCGCCTACGCGGCCCCCCCGAGCGCCCTGCGGACGGCGCGGAGGAGCGACTCGGCCGTGAACGGCTTCCCGAGCACCGCGGCGTCCGGCCGGGCGGCGAGCGGGCCGTCGAGCGCGTCGCCCGTGTAGCCGGACATGAAGAGCACCCGCAGGTCCGGCCTGAGCTTCACGAGGCGCTCGGCGAGCTCGCCGCCGGACATCTCGGGCATCAGCACGTCGGTGAGCAGGAGGTCGACGCGCCCGCGCTGCGCCTCGCAGACGCGCAGGGCCTCGCCCGGCCCGCGCGCCGTCAGCGTGGTGTAGCCGTGCTGCGCGAGGATCCGGCTCGCGAGCGTGACCACCGCGTCCTCGTCGTCGGTGACGAGCACCGTCCCGCCCTCGCCCCGGCGCGGCGCGGCGTGGGGCGCACGCCCGCGCCGCGAGGCCGCCGCCCGCGCCGAGAGCGGCAGGTAGATCTCGACGCGCGTGCCCTCCCCGGGCTGGGACGCGAGCTCGATGAAGCCCCGCCACTGCTTGACGATCCCGTACACGGTGGCGAGCCCGAGGCCGGTCCCCTTCCCCCTCGGCTTCGTCGTGAAGAACGGCTCGAAGGCGCGCGTCCGCACGTCGTCGCTCATCCCGCTGCCGGTGTCGCCCACCACGAGGCGCGCGTACCGGCCGGGTGGGATCGCCGGGTGCGCGTCGTGCAGGCTCCCCGCGGCGCCGACGCGGACCGCGCGCGCCTCGATCGACAGCCGGCCGCCGTCCTGCATCGCGTCGCGCGCGTTCAGCGCGAGGTTCATGACCACCTGCTCGATCTGCCCCGCGTCCGCCAGCACCCGGCAGCTCGAGGGGCCGAGCGCGATCGCGAGATCGACGCCGCCCCCGACGACGGCGCGGAGCGCGCCCTCCATGCCGCGCACGACGTCCCGCAGATCGAGCACGACCGGCTGCGCGAGCCCCCGCCGGCTCACCGTGAGCAGCTGGCGCGTGAGCGACGCCGCCCGCTGCGCGGCGCTCTTGATCTCGGCGAGGTCCTTCTGCACCGGGCTCTGCTCGTCGAGCTCCTCCATCACGAGGCTCGTGTAGTTCAGGATGATCGCGAGCAGGTTGTTGTAATCGTGGGCGATCCCGCCCGCGAGCCGCCCCACCGCCTCCATCTTCTGCGCCTGGCGGAGCTGCTCCGAGAGCTCGCGCCGGCGCTCCTCGGTGCAGCGCGAGGACGAGAGATCGACGATCGCCCCGACCACGAGCCGCTCCCCGCGCCCCTCGGTGAGCGCCTCGGTCCGCAGCACCCGGACGGTCGACCCGTCGCGACGCGTGAGGCAGGTCTCGATCGCGCTCGCTGGCGGCGGCTTCGCGCTCGCGCCGCCCGCCACGCACCCGCCGAGGGCGAGCTCGGCCGCCGCGAGCGCGTCCTCCCGCGAGCCGTAGCCGAGCAGCCGGGCGAGCACCTCGTTGCAGTCGACGAGGCGGCCGTCGAGCGAGGCGACGTAGAGCCCGGCCGGCGAGCAGGACGCGAGCAGCGGGCTGTGCTCCACCGGGTCTCTCGACGATCGTCCGCTGCTCATCGACGCGCTGTCCGTGCGGAAACGTTCAGTCGGAGGGAGATCCCCGACTACCCGAACTGAAGCGCGGACTCCCCTCGACTGCAACGCCGATCACACCGGCAACACGCATGCGTCGCGGGCGGGACGGGCCGACGAGCCGCACCGCGTGGACGGTTTCTGCTTCTCCATCCCGGCAAACTGGCCTAGACCCCGCCGGGGCTCGGGCGAGCCCTCAGGAGCACGGCATGTTCTTCCTCGACAGCTCGAACCCGGCCGAGATCAAGGAGATGTTCTCGTGGGGCGTGCTCGCGGGCGTCACCACGAACCCCCTCATCCTCTCGCGCGACGCGGGCTGCGTCGATCTCGAGCAGCGCATCCGCGAGGTGCTCTCGGCGTCGGCCGGTCCGGTGTCGGTCGAGCTGACGAGCGAGACCGAGGCGGCGATGCTCGAGGAGGCCCGCGGCTACCACGCGTGGGCGCCCGAGCGGATCTGCATCAAGGTGCCGTTCAGCGACGTCGGCCTCAAGGTGACGCACGCCCTCGCGAAGCGCGGCGTGCGCACCAACGTCACGTGCGTGATGAGCTTCAACCAGGCGTACCTCGCGGCGCTCGCCGGCGGCGCGTACGTCTCGATCTTCAGCGGGCGCATCCGGGACATGGGCTACGCCGCGACCCCGGTGATCGAGCGCACGCGCGTGCGGCTCGAGCGCGAGCGGCTGGGCGCCGAGATCATCGTCGGCTCGATCCGCCACCTCATGGACGTGAACGAGGCGCTCGACGCCGGCGCGCACATCGTGACCGTGCCGCCGGTCATCCTGCGGAAGATGCTCCACAATCCGAAGACCGAGGAGACGATCCGCGAATTCAACGCCGCCTGGGAGAAGCGTGCTAAGTAGCCGCGCGTGAACGCCGAGCCCGGCCGCGCGCGAGGAGAAGTGGAAGCTCGAGGGCCGCGTCCCCCCGGAGACCTGAGAGACGAGGACCACCCCGGCCGCCGCGCGTCGCTTCACGCCTCGGAGGAGGCCCCCGCCGGGCGCAAGTACGCGGTCGAGGAGGTGAACCGGGCCCTCGTCGCCGTCGCCGGCCGGCCCCGGACGGTGCTCGACGTCGGCTGCGGGATCGGGCTCAACGGCGGCGCCGTCAAGCGCACGGGCGCGCGCGTGACCGGGATCGAGATCGCGCCCGGGTCGCGCGCGCGCGCCGGGGAGGTGCTCGACGAGGTCCTCGCCGCCGACATCACGAGCGACGCCGCCGTGCGCGAGGCGCTCGGCGACCGGCGCTTCGACCTGCTCCTGTTCGCGGACGTCCTCGAGCACACCGCCGACCCGCTCGCGGTGCTCTGCCGCTTCCTGCCGCACCTCGAGGAGGACGGTCACGTCATCGTCTCGCTCCCCAACGTCGCGGCGTGGCCGGTGCGCCTCGGCCTGCTCGCCGGTCGGTTCGACTACGCGCCGAGCGGCATCCTCGACGACTCGCACCTCCGCTTCTTCACGCGCGCGTCGGCGCTCCGGCTCGTCGAGCGGGCCGGGCTCGAGGTGCTCCGCGTCGAGCAGAACCCGATGCTCGTCCGCGCCGCCAAGGGGCTCATCCTGAGCGGCCTCGGCGCCGGCGAAGACCCCACCGATCTCGCCCGCTCGCTCCCCTACAAGGCCTACCAGGCGCTCGTCCGCCCGCTGGAGGACGTCGTGGCCGACCGCGCGCCCGGCCTCCTCGCGTTCCAGCACGTGATCGTCGCCAGGAAGCCGCCGCGCCCCCGCCGGATGCGGCTCACCGTCGGCATGCTCACGATGGATGAAGAGGAGAGCGTCGGCGCCATGATCGGCGAGATCAGGAAGGCCGCGCCCGACGCGGAGATCCTGTGCGTCGACAGCTCCACGCGGGACAGGACCGCCGAGATCGCGGCCGGCCTCGGCGCGCGCGTGCTCCGCCAGGTGCCGCCCCGCGGCCACGGCCCGGCGATGGAGCTCCTCATGTACAGCGCCGCTGCCCGCAGCGAGCTGCTCATCTACCTCGATTGCGACTTCACCTACCCCGCCGAGAACATCCCGGTGCTCCGGCGGCTCGTCGAGGAGGAGGGCGCCGACGTGGTGAACTGCGCCCGCACCCGCACGAGGCCCGCGGCCATGCCGGTCCCGAACTACCTCGCCAACCGCGCCTTCGCCGCCATGGCGCACGCGATGCACGGCATTCCCACCTCGGACGTCCACAGCGGCATGCGCGCTTACCGGTGCTCGGTGATTCGCGCGTTCGACTTCGACGGCGAGGGGGACGCGCTGCCCATCGACACGCTGCTCTTCCCGGCCAAGTGCGGCTATCGCGTGGTGGAGATGCCCATCGAGTACAACGAGCGCGTCGGCACCTCGAAGCTGCGCAAGCTGGCTGGCACCGTGTGGACCATGATTCGCCTCCTGCGCGCGCTCCCCGTCGGCGACCGCCTCGGCGATCGCTACGAGCGCCGCTAGGCGTCACGGCGCGCGCCGTCAGGCATCGCCGCTTCGGAGATCAACGGCCATGAAGCGGTGGCGACGCGGTGCGGCGTCACCGCTCCCGCGTGGTCATCGCATTGCGGTCGCCTATACTCCGCATCTTTGACTCCAGAGGAGGCAAGAGATGCGGTTTCTGAAGGTAGTTTACGTACTAGGTGTGTCCGCGCTGACGGGCGCGGCCGCGATGGCGGGCTGCGGGGGCGATGACGCCGGCGGGACGAGCTCGAATTCTCCGGGGGCGACCAGCGGCGGGGCCGAGCGCGACTGCTCGCTGAAACATCCGGTCTGCACGGCGGTCACCTCGGACTGCGTCGCCGTCCACGACAATCAAGGCGCGACCACGCTCGGGCTGCGCATGGCGCAGCTCACGATCACGAAGCCCGACGTGCTCGCGAGTGGCTATGTCGCCGGCCTCGTCACCCAGGGCCTGACGATGAATCTGCCCCAGTGTAATCTGAACGGCACGGGCACCTTCTCCTGGCTGCTCGAGTTCGACACGACGACCGGCAAGCTGCGCACCGGCGGCGCGATGCCCACGGAGGACCCGCGCGAGGGCTACTGCTTCGCCAACATGACCGCCGGCGAGTTCGAGATCGCGCCGACGGAGATCGACGCCCCCCTGAGCGACGGCGCGTGGAGCGGGGAGGCGGAGACGCTCAACGTCCCGATCTTCCTGGCAACGAGCCCGGAGCCGATCATCCTACCCCTGCACCAGGTGCGGCTCACCGACGCGAAGGTGTCGGCGGACAACAATTGTATCGGCCGGTACAACGTCCAGGGGCTCGATCCGCAGAACGCCTGCCTTCCCGGCCAGGACGGCGATCCGCCGGCGTTCATCAACGGCGGCAAGCTCGCCGCCTTCATCACGCTGGAGGAGGTCGACCGGGTGATCGTCGACACTGTCGACCAGAGCCTCTGTGTCGTGCTCTCGGGCGATATCGTAAAATACGGGACCGGTGAGGAACCCAATACCTGCAAGCGCGACGAGAACGACCAGATCGTGCTGAAGGGCGACTGGTGCAGCGCGACGAACTCGCCTGCGACGGACGACTGCGCAGACGCCTATGCGCTCGGCGGCGAGTACGCGGCGAGCGCCGTCAAGATCAACGGTCTCTGCCCCCAGTAGCGCTTGCGGGCGGCTCTCCGGGGAGCGTACGCTCTGTCGTGGCGTCATGATGCCCGCGTTCAGCGGGCTCGGCGCTGCGGGTCGCGCTCCTCGGAGGGTTCCTTATGCCCCGCGTCATCAAGCACTTCTCCTCCATCCTTGTGCTCCTTGTCATCGCCGGATGTGCCGCTTCGGGCGGCGGGTGCTCCGGCTGTGGAATGACCCCCCTCCCCGCCGGCTTCAAGCCCGCGGACCGCGTCGAGAACGCCGGCTCGGCGCGGCTCACGCAGTCGGGCATCGAGTTCCTCGAGCAGAACCTGGGTGTCCTCGGGCGCGCGCTGCTCGGCGGCGGGGACAGCGGCGTGATCACGTTCTCCGTCCCCCGGACCCCGGGCTCCGTTCTCGGTGGCATCATCGATTACACGCTCTGTCCCGGCGGGGCCGATGCGGCGGCGACGCCCCCGGCCTGCACGGCCGAGATCGACGTGGGGCGCGCGGCGCTGCAGATCCAGCCCAAGGCGCCGCACAACCTGGTCATCCGAGGGCCTCTGCCAGTGCGAATGCAGAGCCTGCCCATCTTTCTGGACGGCGGCATCCTCGGAGAGAGCACCCAGTACGTCACCCTCAACGGCAACGGCGCGTGCCCGCCCGACGAGCAGACCTTCACGAACATCGATGTCGAGGTCGATCTCTCGATCGAGATCGACGTCAACCCGCAGCACTCGAGGCAAGGCTACTCGCGCGTCAAGGTCGTCCGGCTCTCGATCGACGAAGATCAGCTGGAGTCGAGCCTGCACCTCGACTGCGGGGGCACGTGGGTCGGCGATGCCCTGGATTTCGTGAAGCCGATCATCACGAGCTTCATGGGATCGATGTCCAACACGCTGAAGGCCCAGCTCGACCAGCAGCTCTGTCAGAAGGCCGATCCAGCGCTGGATCCGGCCTGCCCCGACGGAACGAACGACATCGGCGGCGTCTGTCGCTACGGCACGCAGGCGACCGACGAGTGCGCCTCGATCCTGCTCGGCGTCGAGGGGCACCTCGACCTCGGCCGGCTGCTCGCGGGCATCTCCCCTGGCACCCAGGGCGGGTTCGACCTCCTGCTCGCCGGCGGCGGCATGAGCGAGCGCGACGACGGCTCCGATCTCGCGTGGGGCGACCTCAACCCCGTCGGCAACGGGGTCACCCTCGGCCTCTACGGCGGCGCCGAGCCGCTGCCGACATCGAAATGTGTGCCGCTGTCGGACATCAAGCTGCCAGCGGGCATCCCGATTCCCGATGAGCTCGTCGCAAACACCCTCTCCGGCTGGCCCGCCGACCTCCCCGGCCCGCACATCGGTCTCGCGATCTCCGAGCGCTTCGCGAATTACGCCATGAACGGTCTCTACAACAGTGGACTGCTCTGCCTCGGGATCTCCACGGAGACGGTGCCTCTCCTCAACTCCGGCACGCTGGGGCTGCTGGCCTCGTCGTCGAAGGACCTCGCGCTGCAGCGCGAGTCGCAGCAGGTCGCGCTCGTCATCCGCCCGCAGGCCCCGCCGCGGCTCACCTTCGGGAATGGCACGAACGCCAGCGACGATCCGCTGATCCGCATCCAGCTCGACCGGGCGAGCTTCGATTTCTACATCTGGTCGCTCGACCGGTTCATCCGGTTCATGACGGCGACGTTCGATCTCGATGTGCCCATGAACCTCGCGGTCACCCCCGAGGGGCTGACGCCGGTGATCGAGACGCTCGGGGTCACGAACGGCGAGGTGACGAACAGCGGGCTGCTCCGGGAAAACCCCGAGTCGATCGCGGACGCGCTCGGCAGCCTCATCGGCAGTCAGGTCGGGCAGCTGATCGGCAGCGGCCTCCCGGCGATCGACCTCGACGGGCCGCTCGCGGGGCTCGGGCTCTCCCTGGTCGTCCCGGAGTCGGCCGAGGGGGCGGGCTCCCCCGGCCTGCGGAAGCTCACGAAGGGTCAGGACAACTACCTTGGCATCTTCGCGTCGTTCGGCACCGCGGCGCAGCAGCGCTCGATGCGGAGCGAGACGCAGGCCGAGCTGAGCCGCAAGGAGGTGCGGGCCGAGGGGCTCCGCCTGCCGACGATGACCCGCGACAACGGGCCCACGGCCCGGCTCGTCATGGGCTCGCCGCTCGACGACGGCACCCGGGTCGTCGAGTACTCGTACCGTGTCGACAGCGGCGTGTGGCGCCCGTTCACGCGCGAGCGCATCGTCGACCTGCGCGACGACTGGCTGCGGCTCCCGGGGCGTCACGTGATCTCGGTGCGATCGCGGATCGCGGGCGACCCGCTGTCGCTCGATCCCACGCCGGCGACCGTGGAGATGGTGGTCGACGTCGATCCGCCGGTCATCTCGGTCGGCGCGGCGGTGGACGGCTGGGTGCCGCTCGAGGTGCGCGACCGGGTGTCGGACGCCGAGCGCGCGAAGGTGCGCGTGCGGCTCGACGACGGGGCGTGGTCGCCCTGGTCGACGGCGGCGCAGATGCGATCGGTGGACGTCGGCGACGCCGCCGACATCGAGATCGAGGCCGTGGACGAGGAGGGGAACCTCGGCGCGGCGCGACAGGCGATCCTCCGCGGCCGCGTCCCCATCGACCCGTCGGCCGGCTGCGGCTGCGTCGTGGCCGGCGGTCCGGGCGAGGGCCCGTCGGGCGGCCTCTGGCTCGGCCTCGCGGCCGCCGCGGCGGCCGTGCGGCTCGCGCGGCGCGGCGGCTTCCGACGCGCCGCGCCTGCCCGGGGCGAGGCGCCGTCGCGCGCCCGGCCCGGCGCGCGCGGCGTGCGGGGCGCGCTGGCCGGCGTCGCCGTCACCGCGCTCCTCGGCTCGCACGCGGGCTGCTCGTGCAGCGATGAGCCGGTCGTGGAGGACCCGGGGTGCGTCGCGCCCGGCTGCATGACGCTGGAGCACGGGCTCATCGGGGCCTACACGTCGGTCGCGGTCGCCGCCGACAAGCGCACGGTCTGGGTCGCCGGATACGCGGAGGCCGACTGGCACAACGCGTTTCAGTGGGGCGACCTCGTGGTCGGCACCTGGGACGGCGAGTCGGTCGCGTGGGAAGCGATCGACGGCGTGCCCGCGGAGCCTCCGGTCGATCCGGCCAGGTTCGACGTGAGCGGGTTCCGCGGAGGCCAGACGGATCCGGGCGACGACGTCGGCCTCTGGACCTCGATCGCGATAGGTCCGGACGGCGAGCCGGCGGTGGCCTACCACGACCGGACCCACCGCGGGCTGAAGCTCGCGCAGAGGCAGGGCGACACGTGGGCCGTGAGCTCCGTGCAGCAGGCGCCGAACAGCGACATCGGCCGCTACGCGAAGCTCCTCTTCGTGAAGGGGCTGCCCGTCATCGCCTACCTCGCGATGGAGCCTGGCGAGGACGGCGCGGTCACGTCGAGCGTCCGGCTCGCGACCGGGGAGAGCGCCACGCCCGGGGAGGGCGCGTGGCGGTTCGAGGACGTGGCGACGGACGAGGCGACGCCGTGCCGGGAGTTCCTCTGCGACGAGGGGACGAAGTGCATCCGGGCCACGGGGCGCTGCGTGAAGCCGCTCGCGAGCGGCGACTGCGCGCCGGCGTGCGCCTCGGGGCAGGTGTGCATCGACGAGGGCGGCTCACCGGCGTGCGCCGCGATCTCCGACGGGAACCGGACCGACACGTACCCCGAGGCGATCGGCGACTACATCGCGATGGCGCCGGACAACGCGGGCGGGTTCGGCCTGGCGTTCTACGATCGCATCCACGGCGACGTGGTGATCGCGTCGCGATCGGCGGGGGCGTGGGAGACCCGGATCGTGGACGGCGCGGCGCCCGACGGGACCGACACGGGCGACGTGGGCATGGGGGCGTCGCTGTTCATCGATCGCGCCGGGGACTGGCACCTCGCCTACGCGGACGGCCGCTCGGAGGGGCTGCGGTACGCGCGGGTGAAGGGCGGCGCGGACGTCGAGCCGCCCGAGGTGGCGGACGACGGGCTCGGGATCGAGGGCGTCCCCTTCGAGGATGGGCAGCACCTCGTCGGCGACGACGCGAGCGTGTTCGTGACGGCGGCCGGGGAGGTGCGCATCAGCTACCAGGACGCGACGAGCGGGACCCTGCGGCTCGCGATCGGGACGAAGAGCGGCGACGGCCACAGCTGGCTCGTGCAGGAGATCGAGCAGGAGGGGTTCGCGGGCGCGTTCTCGCGGATCGTCGAGGTGGACGGGCAGCTGCTCATCGCGAACTGGTGGCGCGTCGGCGGCCAGAGCACGAAGGGCGACGTGGCGCTCGTCGCCCCGTGAGGCGCCCGCCCGGGTTGCGGCGCTGTCCCGCGAGGGCGCGGGGCGCCGCGCGCGGAGCCCGCCGCGAGCGCTCCGTCGGCCGATCGCCCTTGATCCGGCGATCCGCCGACTGAGTATGCTTCGGTCGGCGCGACCAGGGCGCGGTGCGTCTTCTGCAACGATGTGCAGGCAGAGCGAAGCGTCACAGGAAAGGCTTGGGACGATGAGAGCGACGGAACGGACGAGCAGCAAGGCGGTGAGCAACGCATCCCCTCTCCCCTCCGGCGGAGCGCAGGACAGGGTCGGCGCGCCGGCGCGGCGCGCCGCGCGCCGGCGGAGGGCCGGCATTCCCTTCTCCTTGTGGATGCTCCCCGCCGCGTCGGCGGCCGTGGCGTTGCAGCTCGCCGGATGCTGGCCGCTGTCCTACTCCGAGGACTGCGAGGACGACTCCAGGTACTGCCCCCCCGCCGGGACCGGCGGCACCGACACGCCCGAGCCCACCTGCGAGGCGGATCCAACCCAGCACGCGAGCACGGTGACGGACCAGTGCGCTGTGTTCGCGCGCGCGGGCGCGGCGTCCGGAGGGGACGGGACGAAGGGGAGGCCGTACGCGTCGCTCGCGGAGGCGATCGCGAACGCGAACGGCAAGCGGGTGCTGGCGTGCTCGAGCGAGGCGTTCGAGGAGAGCGTCACGATCAAGGCGGCCGTCGAGGTGATCGGCGGGTTCGACTGCGCCGCGGGCTGGACGTGGAGCGATCAGGCGCGGAGCGCGATCGAGGGCCCCGCGGACAAGGTGGCGCTCACGCTGGCGGAGGACGCGAGCGGGGTGAAGCTGCAGAGCTTCGCGATCCGCGCGGCCGACGCGACCGAGCCGGGCGGCTCGTCGATCGGCGTGGCGGTCGCGGACATCGAGGCGGAGCTCGTGCGCGTCGACGTGATCGCGGGCGACGGGATGGATGGCGCGAGGGGCGAGACGCCGGCGGTGGCGCAGGACGGCGTGAGCGCGCCGGATGACGTCTCGGATACGTGCGTCGGCACCGTCTACGGCGGCGTGCCCGGCGTGACGAGCTGCGACGATGGCGAGACACGCGGCGGCATCGGGGGGCTCGGTGGAAAGACCGCGGAAGACGAGGGGCGCGGGCAGAACGGCACGGACGGCACGCCGCTACCGGGAGAGAACCCCGCGAGGGCCGGCCTCGGCGGCATCGGCTACGGACAGCCGGATGCGCTGAACAACTGCACGCGCGGCGAAGAAGGCGCGCCGGGCGCCCATGGCCAGACCGGCGACCGTGGCAGCGACACCCTGCTGACGCTCGCCAGCGTCAGCGGGGGCGACGGCAGAAGCGGCACGAGCGGGGCGCGCGGCCAAGGTGGAGGGGGCGGCGGCGGCGCGAAGGCGGGGCAGTTCTGCGCGGCCGGCGAAGGGAGGTACGACGACGGCGTGGGCGCCAGCGGCGGCGGGGGCGGGGCCGGAGGCTGCGGGGGGAAAGGAGGGGGCGGCGGCAAGGCCGGCGGGTCGAGCCTCGGGATCCTCAGCCTCGGGACCCGGCTGGTGTTGACCGAGGTGAACATCACGGTCGGCGCAGCGGGCCACGGAGGGACCGGAGGCGACGGAAAGCGCGGCGGCAACGGCGGCAACGGCGCTGCGGGCGGCTCCGTCGATGCGGATACGGGCCCGGGCGCCCGGAAGGGCTGCGACGGTGGCCCCGGCGGCGCGGGCGGCGACGGCGGCCCCGGCGGCGGCGGCCGAGGCGGCCACGCGGTGAGCATCGCCTACAAGGTCACGCCGACCTCCGCGCCCGCCGAGATGCCGTTCGAGGGAGGCCCGGCCGGAGACGGCGGTCCCCCCGGGTTCAGCGGCGCGGAGGTCAGCGCCGGCGCGCCCGGGGTGACCGGCGCATGCTGGGACTTCGCCACGAACACGAGCTGCGCGCCGCAGTGAGCCGCGCAGCGGCGCCGTCACGTGCTCACACGGACGCCGAGCGGATCTCCGCCGTCGCCGGGCCGCTCACGCGCGCGCGCTCGGCGGCCACGAGCTCCAGGAGCTCCTGCCGGGTCGCTTGCCCGCTGTCGAGCAGCTCGCGCATGGCGCCGTCCACGTAGCCCTTCGTGCGCGCCAGGCGGGGAGCGCTCTCCCCGCCCTCCCGCGCGGTCAGCATGTCGTGCAGCATCCGCCTGAGCCCCGTCATCGCCTCGGTCTTCGAGCGCATCGCCATCACCTCGCCCGATCGGCCTAGCGAAGGCGGCGCGATCCGGCCAAGTTTCAGGCGCGCGGCAGCCGGCTCAGCGCGAGATCCGCGGCGGCGCGCTCGATCCCCGCGAGCGCGATCCCCGGCCCCTTCCGCGGGACGAGGACCACACGGCAGCGGCCGCGGGTCGCCGTCTCCGCGTGGGACAGCCCGAAGTCGAGCGCCGCGCCGATGGCGAAGACGAGCGCGCCCATGCCGAGCAGCTCGGGCGACCCCGCCCGCGCGCCGTCGACGAGCAGCGAGACGCCGAGGTATGTCCCCAGCCCCAGCGCGACGAGCCCCGCATAGAGCCCGAGCCGCGGGTAGCGCACCTCGCGCGTCGCGCGGAGGAGCGCCTCGACCGGGATGTACGTCTCCTGCTCCCGCAGCGTCCGGCCGAACAGCTCGGTCCGGCTGCGGACGGTCACGCCTCTCGGGCCGATCTCCACCGAGGCGGGCCGGCGGTACCGCAGGAGGAGCCGCCCGGCGAGCCGGGCGACGTGCGTCACCAGCAGGATCCCGGTCGCGGCCAGCAGCACGAGCGCCACCGGCCCGTGCGGCGGCGGCGACGGCTCGCCCGCGAGCCGCCCTGGCGCCCGGCCGTCGGCATCCGGCCCGCCAGCCGCCCAGCCCTCGTCCCCGGTCGCCCCGGCGCTG
>JAICEP010000126.1 GCA_025924095.1 Sorangium sp. | reverse complement strand
AGAGGCGTTTACCGGAACTACGACGATGAAGCGGCCGACACCATGCCCGAGATCTACGGCCGGGCGATCGCCGACGAGCCGGAGCCCGCATGGGACATCTCGTCCTGGGCGCCGCATGTCGTCGTGATCAACCTGGGCACGAACGACTTCAGCATCAACGTCCCGGCCGACGCCCAGTTCCGCGCGCCGTTCACGAACGCCTATGCAGGCCTCGTCGAGACGGTCCGGGAGAACTATCCGGAGGCGTTCATCTTCTGCACCATCGGCCCCATGCTCAGCGACGATTACCCGGAGGGCGCCGAGGCGCTCAGCAGGGCGCGCGACTACATCGGCCAGGTGGTGGAGGACCGGACCGAAAGCGGCGACGATCGGGTGCGCTTCCTCGAGTTCCCCCCGCACGCCAAGGAGACGGACGGGCTCGGCTGCGACTGGCACCCGAGCGCGAAGAAGAACCAGCAGATGGCCCAGCAGCTCTCCGACGCCATCAGCGAAGAGCTCGACTGGTAAGAGCCGGGCGACGAGGCGCAGGGACATCGATCCTCCCCTGCGCCCCCAGCCGCGCCGCGGCTCGTCGCTCTCTGCTCTGCAAAGAGCAGCCTGGCCACGGGATCGGCCTTTTCTCCAGCACCCCGCAGCAGCTCGACGCGCCGTGCCACCGCGGTACGGCACCGGGCGTCGTGTCACCGGCGCCTCTCATCCGCTGTGGCACCCCGCTACACCCGCTGCACGTCCGGTACAGCGCGCGCGTCACGGCGCGTGAACACCGATCCGATTTCCTCGCCAAAGCGTGATCAGGATGGCGTTCCAGCCTTGGTACACGCGGTGCATCTCTCCATGTCAGAACACCGGACGGGCGGCGCAGCGGAAAGCGCGTGGGAGTGCCGCCGAGCGAGGAGATTATCCATCATGCAGACCAAGCAAGACGGCTCCCAGCGGGCCACCCGCAGGAGCCACGGCCAGGATATCGTGGAGGCAGCGCGCAACAGCGCGAGTCGCTCGGACGATCGCGACGCGTTCATCCCCGACCCGGGGGACGGCCCCACGCAGGGGGTGGACGAGTTCGCCGAGCAGATCGCCGAGCAGTACCTCGCCTCCGCGACATCGGGCAGGGGCGACCCCTCCGAGGAGTACGAAGACACGATGGATTCCGAGGAGCTCGGGGGCCCCTTCATCGTCACCACGGCCGAAGAGGAGATGGGATACAGCACGGATTCGATGAACCCCGACGACGCCGAGGTCGAGCCGTTCCCCCTGGTCAGCCGCTCGCCCCTCGGCTGAGCGTCCGGCGCGAGCGACGGCTCGCGCCGGCGCGACCGACAGCTCGCGCCGGCGGATGCGAGCGGCAGCTCGCGCCGGCAAGACCGTCCGACAGCGCATCGCCCACGCGGCAGGTCGCTCGGCGCCTCGAAGCCGGCGGCCTGGGTGGATCTGCTTGGCATCCGCCCTCGGCGCGCCTACGACGGCCGCTGCCGCACAGCTGCACAGAGGAGGATGCGACCATGGCTCAGACCAAGTTCAAGGGAAGCCCCGTCCACACCGCCGGCGAGCTGCCGTCCGTCGGCGCGACTGCCCCCGATTTCACGCTCGTGAAGAGCGACCTCTCGGAAGGAAAGCTCTCGTCCTATTCCGGCAAGAAGATCCTCAACATCTTCCCGAGCGTCGACACGGGGGTCTGCGCGAAGTCCGTGCGCACGTTCCACGAGCGCGCCGAGAAGCTCCCGGGCGTGACGGTGCTCAACATCTCGGCGGACCTGCCGTTCGCGCACGGCCGCTTCTGCGCGGCCGAGGGCATCCAGAACGCGGAGGGCCTCTCGACCTTCCGGGGCGATTTCGGCGAGAAGTACGGGGTCAAGCTGGTGGACGGGCCGCTCGCCGGCCTGCTCGCGCGCTCGGTCCTCGTGCTCGACGAGCAGAACAAGGTCGTCCACGCGGAGCTCGTCCCGGAGATCGCGCAGGAGCCCGACTACGACGCGGCCCTCGCCAAGGTGCGGTGAGCCGGATCGCGGGCGCCTGCGCCCTCACGCGCCCGCGCGCCTGATGAACCGGATGCGCAGCCCCTCCGGCTGCATCGCGAACGCCATCCGCTCCCGCACCGGCGCGGTGTGATCCGCGAGGTGCACCGTGAAGCTCCGGAGCACCATGCCGACCGTCACCGCGCACTCCAGGAGCGCCATCGAGCGACCCGGGCAGACGCGCGGCCCGCCGCCGAAGGCGAGCGCCATCCTCGGCTCGTGCGGCAGCGTCGCGGGCGCGCCCGCGAGCCAGCGCTCGGGGCGAAACGACTCCGGATCGCCGAAATACTCGGGCTTACGCCCCGCCGCGCGCGTGAGCGCCATGACGCCCGCGCCGGCGGGCACCGCCACGTCGCCCACCGCGGTGTCGTGGTTCGCCTCGAGGTAGAGCAGCGGCGCCGCGGAGCGCAGGCGCAGCGTCTCGTGCGTGACGGCGCTCGTGTACTCCAGGCGCTTGCTCTGCTCGAGCGTCGGGATCAGGGCGCCGCCGAGGACGCGATCCGCCTCCTCGCGGGCGCGCGCCTGCACGTCGGGGCGCGAGCCCAGGTAATAGAGGATCCACGCGAGGGTGCTCGCCGTGGTGTCCTCGCCCGCGAGCAGCATCGTGAGCACGTTCGCGTAGACCTCGGCGTCCGAGAGGCGCGCCTTCGGGTCCTCGCCGTCGCGCGCCGCGATCATGAGCTCCAGGAGCGTCCGCGGGCGGGCGGGCCGGTCCGTGCCGTCCTCCATCTCGCGCCGCGCGGCGGTCACGAGATCGAGGATGAACCGCCTCACCGCGACCAAGGCGCGGTCGTAGGCGCGGTCGGCGGGGAGGCCCAGGTAGCGCCAGTAGGGCAGCGGCGCGAGTATCCGCCGGTTCAGGCCGAGAAAGACGCGCTGGAGGTGCTCCTGGAGCGCGTCCGGCCCGCGGGCGAGCGTGTCGAGATCGCGGCCGAAGGCGACCGACGAGGTGACGTCGACCGAGTAGCGCATGAGGTCGCCGAGGACGTCGCGCGCGGCGCGCTCGTCGGCCGCCTGCGCCCAGAGGTCGCGCAGCCTGCCCGTGATCTCGCAGATGCTCGGGAAGAAGCTCTCGACGTGCCGCGCGTGGAACGTCGGGTTGATGAGCTGCCGCTGCTTCCGCCACGTGTCCCCGTCCGCCGAGAACAGCCCGACCATGCCCGCCTCGCGTGACACGTCCTCGATGGTGCGCGCCCGCCGGAACACCGCGGGGCGGCGCTGGAGCACGTCGCGCACGAGCTCGCCGTCGGCCACGACGAGGATCGACCGGCGGCCCAGCCGCACGACGAACAGGTCTCCATGGACGCGCCACCATCGCTCGAACTCGAGGTGCCAGCGGTCGGGGTGGATCGCGAGCAGATTGCCGATCACGGGCAGCCCCCTCGGCCCCGGGAGGTCCGCGAGCGTGCGCCGCGGGCGCGCGGGCTCGGCGCCGCGGCGGATGGAGTCATCCATGGCAGGGAGCGTGGCCTTCATGCTCTCTTCATACAGAGCCGGCGCGCCCCGGCGCAAACCCGACAGGCCATGAAGGACGCGCGCTTGTAGCGCTGGCCCCCTCGAGGCAGGCGCGTGCGTCGCCGTCCGACACCGGCGCCGGCGGGCGCGGGTCGAGGCGTTCGTGGCGGTGCGGATCGCGGCGCGTCGCGGTCGGCCGGGAGGGGAGCGCGGCGCTGGCGTGGCGGCGTCGGCGCAGGTAGAGACGCGGACATGGCGGAGCCGCTGGAGAGAGAGCTCGCGAGGCTGTCCGGCGAGGAGATGGTGGCGGCGCTCGGCCTCGGCGGGGCGCCGGCGTGGGTGCGCCGCGCGGGGTGCGCGGCCTTCGCGGTGCCGTCGTTGCCGCTCGGGCGGGTGCTCGCGCGGTTCGATCGGCGCACCGGCGAGGCGGGGCTCCACGTGGCGGCGCGGGAGGCGCTCTCCGGCTTCGGCGCGCGGTGGGCGGCCGACGCGGCGCCGCCGTCGCGGAGGGCGCTGCTGGTGGTCTCGAATCACCCCGGGGCCTACGACGCGCTCGCGCTGATGGCGGCGCTCGGCCGGGGGGATCTCATGATCGTCGCGGCCGAGCGGCCGTTTCTGCGGGCGCTGCCCCACGTGAGCCAGCGGCTGCTCTTCGTGCCGATCGACGCGGGCGGCGGCCGGCGCGAGCTCGCGGCGCGGACGGCCGGGGTGCGCCGCGCGCTGCGGCACCTGCGCGGCGGGGGTGCGCTGCTGCACTTCCCGGCGGGTCGCATCGAGGCGGATCCGGCGTTCGCGGGCGCGGGCGAGGCGCTGCTCGGGGCGTGGCACCCGAGCGCCGGCACGCTGCTGCGCGCGGCGGCGGCGGCGGGGGGGCGCGTCGCGGTGGCGGTCGTCTCGGGGGTGCACTCGCCGCGAGCGAAGCGGCTGGCCGTCACACGGTGGGCCGAGCGCCGCGGGATCAGCACGCTGGCGCCGCTCCTCCAGGTGGCGCTGCCGGGCTTCGACGACGTCGACGTGCGGGTGCGGCTCGGCGACGCGCGGGAGGCGGCGGCGGTGGTGGTGGGCGGGAGAGACGATGACGCGGGGCTCACGCGGCGGCTCCGGGCGGAGGCGGCGGCGCTGCTCGCCGGGGACGCGGGACGCGCGGGGGGCTCACCTCTCCAGCGGCCCTCCAGGACTTGGGTCCGCTCGCCGGGAGACTACAGAAAACGAGATTGTCCCGGCTGCTGCGGTTGAGTGCACGCAACCACCTCGAGCGGCCGGCCGACGCCACGGACAGCCAGACGTCTGACCAGGAATCGATCGTGCAAGCGCGCAAGCGCGCAAGTGTGCAAGCGCGCAAAACGAGAGCACGAGAGTACCGCAACAGGTCAGGGCAATTCGAGCCGATGCAACGAAGCACACAGGCGAGTCCATTCCCGCGAACAGGACAAAATTGCCGCACTTGAGTTGATTATCGTTCAAAAGGCTCACGAAAAGGGATGGGGGGCGACGGGAAGACGGATTTTCACACTCCCGACCCTCATCATTCCCATGGGCTCACATAAATTACCGCGATCGAACGCGTGAATTGGTCGATTTGATGATTGACTTGTGGATCGGCCACGCATGATCCTCACGACTGAGGACACCCATGCTCAGAACACTGCTCGCCACCGCGTTGTTGCTCGCGCCGCTCGGGTGCGGCAGCGACTTCGAGCCGCCGCTGGTCGCGGGGAGAGCCGTGCTCACCCTCGGGGCGAAGCAGTTCTTCCTTGATACGGGCAACAACGGCGAGACCGCGGTCGCGTTCGACGAGGACAATCAGCGCAGCTGGTACACCGATTGTGGGGTGAAAGGCGATGAGTTCGAGGTGATGATCCTCAACAGTCCCATCCGCGAGAAGAAGGGGTTCTGGGGAATCACCCTCCGCGCATCCCACGACATGAGCCAGGACGCCTGGAACGTGTCCGCCAACCTGGGCGACGACGCGCTCAACGGTGTTTGCCAGCTGAACCACAAGACGACGCGCGAGAAGGACCCTTACGAAGGGGAGCTCTCCGTGGCGGCGTGCATCGTGAAGGACCCGACCGCCGACGCGGACGGCCTGCAGGAGGCCCGGTTCGACGCCTTCGTCCGCGCCAAGCGGTGCTTCCTGCGCGATCCCGTCGGCGTCGCGGAATGACGGCTCAGCGCGTGTTGGGCACCCGCGCCACCCGCGCGAGCACCGCGCGCACCGCGACCGCGGCGCCGTCCCAGGTGGGCAGCGCCGCAGCCCGGAGCAGCGCCGCGCGGCCCATGCTCGCCCGCAACGCCCCGTCCTCGATGAAGCGGGAGAGCGCCCGCACGAGCCCCTCGCCGTCGTCCCAGAGCAGCGCCTCGGCGCCGTCCTGCACGACCTCGGCGATCGCGCCGGCGCGGGCGGCGAGCACCGGGACGCCGGCGCGGACCGCCTCGGTGAGCACCATGCCGTAGCCCTCCAGCAACGAGGGCAGGACCAGCGCGTCCGTCTCGGCGAGCGCGGCCGCGAGCGCCTCGTCGTCGAGCACGCCGGGCACCGCCACGCGCGCCCGCAGGTACGCGGAGCCGGCGATCGCCCGGCGCACCCGCTCGGCATAGGCCGGATCGCGCGCCGCATCGCCGATGAGGCGCAGCGTGGCGCGCGCGCTCCCGACCCGCTCGAACGCCGCGAGCAGCTCCAGCAGCCCCTTGCGCGGGATGAAGCTCCCCACGAAGGTGAGCCGCAGCGGGCCGTCGTCGCGCGCGGCGCGGGGGCGCAAGGGGAGCCGGTCCGCGCCCGGCGTCGCCACGTCGACCCGGTCGAGCCCGTGCTCGCCCCGGAGCCGCGCCGCGGTCGTCGCGCTCGTCGCGAGGTGCGCGTCGGAGAGCCGGATCACCGCCCCCTCGGCGAGCGAGAGCGCCGCGCGCCGCGGGCCGGGCGGGAGCTCCCACGCGCTCAGGTGGTGCACGAGGAGCACGCGCGCGATCCGCCGCGGCAGCGCCGCGAACGCCGGCCCGAGCTCCGGGAAGCAGAGCTCGTCGCCGACCACGACGGCAGGGTCGATCCGGGCGAGGCGCCGCGCGAGCGCGAGCCCGGCCAGCGCGCGCGACCGCGGCGCCGGGTCGAGGGACACGACCTCCACGACGTCGCCCCGCGACCGGACCCGCTCGACGACGAGCCGATCGTAGATGTACCCGCCCGTGGTCTGGTCGAGGGCGCCGTAGACGATCCAGGCGATGCGCATGGGTCCGGAGAGCAGCTCGACCTGATATACCCCCCTCGCGACGCGCAGCAACGCGCCGCGCGCCCGACGCCTGCCCTGGCCCCGCGGCGTCGCTCGCCCGACGCCTGCCCTCGCTGCGCGCCCCCGCGGGGCTCGCCCGGCGGCGGGCGCTACAGGTCGCGCTCGAAGCCCGCGTACGCCGACGGCGACTCGCGGACGAGCACCCGCAGCGTCGCGCCCGGGTGCGGCGCCTCGTCGGCGGGCAGCTTCGCGATGTCCGCGGCGAGGAGGCCGGCCACGTGCTCGGCCACGCGCTCGGTCGTCGAGGTGCGCCCGGGGAAGGCCTGGTGCTCGTCGAGGTTCTTGTAGTCGATCGTGTCGAGCGCCCGGCGCAGCGACGCGTGCAGCGCGCCGATGTCCATGACCACGTGGTGCGGGCCGAGCGCCGTCGCGCGGATCTCGACCTCGATGGCGTACGTCGCGCCGTGCATCCGGGTCGCCGGACCGAAGAACGGATCGGAGAAGCTGTGCGCGATCATCACGTGATCGCTGACGCCGAGGAGGAACATGGCAGACCTCTAGGTTGCCTCTCGCGTACCCGATCGCGCGCCGTACTGGAATACCGTCTGTAACCTCGCCCCGGGCGCGGCGGCGAGCTCGGCGTACACCGACGGCGCGGCGTCGAACGGGACGGGCGGGTCCAGCAGCGCGTCGAGGGCGGCGTCCTCCAGGAGGGCGCGCACCAGCGCGAAGCGCCGCGCGTGATCCCAGCGGGGCGCGCGCTCGGGCGGGATCGTCGAGACCTGGCTCGCGCGCAGGCGCAGCCGCCGGCGGTGGAACTCGGCGCCGAGCGCGACCGGGCTCGTCCGCGCCCCGTAGAACGACGCGACCGTCACCGTCGCCTCACGCGCCGCGTGCGCGATCGCGCGGTCGAGCTCGCCCGGATCGCCCGTCGCGGCGATCACGACGTCCGCGTCGCCGCACGGCCGGTCGTCCTCCGGCCGGATCGCCGCGGCAGCGCCGAGCGCGAGGCCGGCGAGGCGCCGCCGCTCGCTCGGCTCGATCAGCCGCACCGTTGCCCCGGCGCGCCGCGCGAGCGCCACGACGAGCAGCCCGACGACGCCGCCCCCGAGCACCACCACGGCGTCCCCGAGGCCCACCCCCGCGTCCCACACGCACGTGATCGCCGTCTCGAGGTTCGCGGCCAGCACCGCGCGCTCGCCCGGGATCGAGCGGGGCAGCGCGCGCGCCGCGCCCGGCCCGAGCAGGTGCAGATCGCCGTGCGGCGCGAGCGCGAAGACGCGGTCGCCCAGCCCGAGCGCCGCGCCCTCGCCGCGGGCGACGACCTCGCCCACCCACGCATAGCCGTAACGGCGCGGGTAGGTCGGCGTGCCCGGCGCGTCGAGCGAGGGATCGAACGGCGTCGGCCCCTCGCCCCGGAAGAGCAGGAGCTCGGTCCCCTGGCTGACGCCCGAGGCGACCGCTCGCGCCACGACCTCGCCGGCCCGGGGCTCGCGCGCCGGGGCGCCCCGGCGCACCTCGACGAGGCCGGGCCGGACGAACCAGAGCTCCCGGGCGGGCGGCGCGGGCCTCTCCGGCGGCGCGGGCCTCTCCGGCGGCGCCGGATCGTCAGTCGGGATAGGCAACTTTCCCTCGCAGGAGCAGGTTGCTCCCCAGGAGCTCGAGCGCCGTCTCCCGCAGGTCGATCGCCGATACGAGCGACGCCTCTCCCAGGGCGCCGACCGCGGGGATCGCCGTGTCGCCGAGCAGGCGCGGCGCGATCTCGACCTCCGCGCGGTCGGCGAGCCGCGCGCGCAGGAACGAGGTGAGCACGGCGCCGCCCCCCTCGACGAGCAGCCGCCGCACGCCGCGCGCGTGGAGCTCGGCGAGGGCGTGCGGCAGCGAGACGCGGTCGTGGTCGTCCGCGGGCACGACGACCACCTCCGCGCCGCGCTCCTCGAGCCGCGCGCGCGCAGCGTCCAGCGCGCGGCCTGCCGCGCCGATGACGAGCACGCGCCCGCCGGCCGGCTGCCCTCGGCTGGACGACCGCAGCAGGCGCGCCCCCTCCGGCACGCCGAGGGCGCTCGCCAGCACGACGCGCATCGGCTGCGGGCCCTCGCACAAGCGCACCGTCAGCAGGGGATCGTCGATCACGACGGTGCGGATCCCGACGAGCACCGCGTCGTGCTCCGCGCGCGCCCGGTGGGCGTGCTCGAGCCCCGCGGGCGTGCTGATCTCGACGCGCTTGTTGGGGGTCGCGATGCGGCCGTCGAGCGTCTGGGCGAAGTGGAGCGTGACCAGCGGGCGCGGAGGGCTCATGGCGTGCTCGCGGGCGTTGGGGGACGGCGTCTTCGTCCCGAGCTGGCAATCGAGCCTCCGCGCCACGGCGCCACTCTAGAACAGAACGCCTTATCCGGGGAGGAGGGCGCGCCCTGACTTCGTGCCCTCTCCGGAAGCAGCCGTGCCCGCGACAGAAGCCTTCGTGCCCGCGACGGAAGCCTTCGCGCGGGCGCCGGGGCCAGAGCTCGCTTGCCGCGCCGCTCCGGGCGCCCTAAGCGGGCCCCGGTGCCCATCGGCTGGCCAGATCTCTCGGCGCGCTGCGACAGCGCGGGTATCCCGCTGCGCGGCGGCTTCCACCCCCTCGACGCCGACGGCGTCCCCGCGGCCGGAGGCCTCGCCGCGGGGACGCTCGTCCTGCTCGGCAATGCCGGCCCGTCCATGTGGCGCGCCTTCTCCCGCGCTCGCGAGCAGGCCCTTGATCTCGCGCTCGACGACTGGACCTTCGCGGTGGTCTCCGCGCTCGCCGCGGAGCTCGGCGCGGCCGCGCTGTTTCCCTTCACCGGCCCTCCGTACTGGCCTTTCCAGCGCTGGGCGCAGCGGGCCGAGCCGGTGTACCCGTCGCCCCTCGGCATCCTCATCCACCCGCGGTTCGGCCTCTGGCACGGGTACCGCGCCGCCCTCGTCTTCGCCGAGCGGCTGTCGCTCCCGCCGCGCGAGGACCGGCCGAGCCCCTGCGCGTCCTGCGCCGACAAGCCCTGTCTGGGCGCCTGCCCCGTCTCCGCGTTCTCGCCCCGCAGCTACGATGTCGCCGCCTGCCTGGGCCACCTCGACGCCCAGCCTGCCGGGGCGTGCATGACCGGAGGGTGCCTGTCGCGCCGCGCGTGCCCTGTCGGGCAGGAGCACATCTATCCCGACGAGCAACGCCGCTTCCACATGCGCGCGTTCCGCCGCGCCGCGCCGCCCGCGGGACGCTAGAGCACAGCGCCGCCCGACGCCGCGAAGCGGGGGAACGACGCAACCGGCGTGCAGGACGCGATCGCAGATGACAGCACGGGACCGCTGGCAGATAGTGAGCCCGCCATGAACCAGCGCCCCCTGCCAGCCCTGATCGCCTCGCTGTCTCTCCTGGTCGCGTGCAGCAGCGACAGCCCCGGTGCGGGCGGTGGAGGCGCGGGCGGCGCGATCTCCCAGGACGGGGGCGGCGGCGGCGCAGGCGGCGCGGCTTCCGGTGCGTCGTCGGGCAGCACAGGCAGCGGCAACACGTCCGGCAGCGGGAGCGCACAGGCGAGCTCGACAGGCAGCAGCAGCAGCAGCGGCGGCGGCGGTGGATCCGGCGGCGCGAGCCCGACGCCGAGCGCCGGCTGCGGCGAGGACGCCTCGCAGGCGCTCGATCAGTGGGTCGCGCAGCCCGACCTGAACATCGAGTCGGTCGATCGCAAGTGGTGGGTATGGCTGCCCGCGAACTACGACCCGACGCGAGCCTACCCGGTGGTGTTTCTCTTTCATGGCTGCAGCTCGGGCGACAACAATGTGCCGATGCAGCGCCAGACAGGGGACGACGCCATCCTGGTGCGCGGCGTCGGCGTGTCGAGCAACACCTGCTGGGACACGTCCGCGGACGGCCCCGACGTCGCTTTCTTCGATCGGATGCTGGACGCCGTGCTCCAGGATCACTGCGCCGACGCGTCGCGCGTCTTCGCGGCCGGTTACAGCAGCGGCGCGTGGCTCATCAACACGCTCGAGTGCCGCCGCGGCGACAGGCTGCGCGCCGCCGGGTCGGTGGCGGGCGGCGCGGTGAACCCCCGCGACTGCGTCGGACAGGTCGCGCGCATCTTCGTGCACGACATGAACGATATGGACAACGACATCAGCGGCAGCGTGGTCGAGCGCGATCGCCTGCTCGAGGCCAATCACTGCGACGCCGAGCTCGAACCGGTGGCCGAAGAGCCGGCGCCGTGCGTGCGCTATCAGGGCTGCGACGAGGGGTACCCGGTGATCTGGTGCGAGACCAGCGGACGGGGCCACGATCGCCAGGACGCTCTCGCGCCCGCTGCGTTCTGGGGCCTGTTCACCGAGCTCTGAGCCGTAAACGAACGACGCGCAGCTCCGCGCCGCTCAGCGCGGGCTGCACTGCACGACGCAGATGGCCGAGGCGCCCTTCGCGCGCGCGCTCGCCTCGCACGACCGCTTGGCTTGCTGCGAGGCGAGGAAGCGGTCCTTCCCTCCGCCGTTGCCGAACACCATCTGATAGTTGCAGGCGCCCGCAAAGCCGCAGACGCGCACGGAGGCGCTCGCCGTGCACCACCAGGACGCCCCTCCCGTCGCGCCACCGCTGCTGGGGCCTCCGTTCGAGGAGCCCTCGCTCGGAGCGGTGGGCGCCCGCCCCGCGGCCAGCGAGGGCGTCGGCGCTTCGCCCGTCCCGTCGTCGCCGGAGGGCGCCGCGACATCGCCCGGGGCGGGGTCGCCGCTGGACGGGTCAGCGCCTGCCGCCTCATCGGGTTCGAGGTCCGGGCGGAGCGGGGTGCTCGTCGGCGCGGGCGGCACGGGTAGCACCGGCGAGACGCCGCCCGTGGTCGACACGTCGAAGAGCACGGGCTCGCCGACCGCTTGCTCCGGCTCCGCGCTCGCCACCAGGTACACCGCGCCGCCGATCACGACGAGGGCGCCCACGCCGAGCGCGAACAACCCGCCCACGACGGCGAGCACGATCACGAGCGGCGACACGCCCGGCTTCGGACGCCGCGGAGGGGGTGGCGGAGGAGGGTAGTAAGGCGGCGGATGGGGAGGATAGTAAGGCGGCGGCGGAGGACGGTTCTGAGGATGCCCGGGACCGAACATCCCGCAGTCGTAGCGCAACGGAGCCGTCCGCGCTGCGTGGGATAGCTGCCCACGCTGTCGGCGAACGAGGGTCCTCGAGGCGACCGAGCCCGCCCGCACGCCGGCCTTGCCGCGAGCTCGCGGGGAGGCGCCCGCGCCTTCGCCGGCTCAGCGGGGGAGGCTCGGACCGGGGGCTCATCCCCTGCCTCGTCGCGCTCCCGGCGACTCAAAGGCCGACGTCGTGGGTCTCGAGCGACAAGGGCTGACGAGAGGCGCTCTCAGTCCGCAAACGTGGGTTTCCAGGGCGCGAGCATGTTCTCGACCGTATAGCTTGCAGCCTCGGCCGCGCTGAGCTGCTTGGACTCGCGGGCCCGCTCGCTCGGCTTCGCGCCAGGTCCCGTGGTCATGTACTCGGCGAAGCGCGCTGTCGCGAGCGTGTTTTCGCTCATGCGGACCCAGCCGACGGGCGAGATGTGCGCGCCGAGCTCGGTTCCGAGGTAGGTGGCCGCCCCGTAGGGTCTCCAGTTGCGGCCGAGGGCGATCGAACCGGACCGGATCGATCCGACCGCCGTGGCCTTTCCTCCGAGGAACACGATTCCGAAAGGAATCGATGCGTCCGTGCTCGGCGCCGTGATCGCCGTCCCGCTCGCGACGTTATGGACCGTACAGTCCTCGAACACGGCCGTGGCGCCTCCGAAGATGAAGTCGACGGTGCCCTCGATGTAGCAATCCCTGAAGTACTGCGATCCGCTCTTCACATAGAGCGTGTCCTGGTACCCGATGGCCCGGCAGTGACGGAGCTGCACGCGACTGCCGGAGACGAGGAGAGCCACGGCCTGCACGCCTGGGCCCGTGCTGTTGGCGAAGGTGAGGTTCTCGGCCGAGACGTCGCTCGCCGAGATATTGACGCTGAAGCTCCCCGAGGTGCCCAGCGTGCCCCCTGCGCCATTCGAGGTGTTCGCGCTATCGCCGTAGGTGAGCACGGTCGTCTCCGCCTGACCTGTCTGGCCGCAGAGCGTCACGTGGGGACGGTCGACGACGAGCTTCTCGGAGTAGGTCCCGGGGGCGATGCGAAGGATGGTGGGCGTCGTGTTCGACCTGGCGACGCTGTTGATCGCGGCCTGAACCGAGGTGAAATCCCCCGATCCATCCCGGTTCACCTCGATGAGCGCCCCACCCGTCACGCTGTTGCAGTCGGAGGCACCGCTGCCGCCGCCTGAACCACCGCCGCCTGAACCACCGGCGCCTGAACCACCGGCGCCTGAGCCGCCGCTGCCGTCGCCGCCGGTCCCCGAGCTCCCGCCGGTGCCGCCAGACACGCCGGTGCTTCCGCCGGTGCCTGCGCCTCCCGAGCCGCCGGGCGACACCGT
>JAICEP010000125.1 GCA_025924095.1 Sorangium sp. | reverse complement strand
TCCAGGACGCGAAGGAGCTCCTCGCCCAGCTCCGGCAGTACGTGCTCGACGAGGGCGCGACGCTCGAGGTGATCGGGTTCGGCGGCACCGGGTACGCGGCCGACGTGCTCCAGGAGTGCATGCGGGCCGACGTCAACATCGTCGAGACCGTCGCCCACATGATGAGCGCGGTGAAGTTCTTCGGCGACGTCGACGTCATCTGCGATATCGGCGGACAGGACATCAAGGTCCTGTTCATGAAGAACGGCGATATCGCGAACTTCCGCCTCTCCAACTCGTGCTCTGCGGGCAACGGCATGCTGCTCCAGGCGATGGCCGACCAGTTCGGCCTGAAGGTGACCGAGTACGCCGACACGGCGTTCGGCGCCGAGCTCGCGCCGAAGTTCAGCTACGGCTGCGCCGTCTTCCTCGACACCGACCGGGTGAACTTCCAGAAGGAGGGCTTCTCGAAGGAGGAGCTGCTCGCCGGCCTCGCCCAGGTGCTGCCGAAGAACGTGTGGCAGTACGTCGTGCAGATCCCGCGGCTCGCGGCGCTCGGCACGCGCTACGTGCTCCAGGGCGGCACGCAGTACAACCTCGCCGCGGTCAAGGCGCAGGTCGACTACATCAAGGAGCGCGTCCCCGGCGCCGAGGTGTTCGTCCACCCGCACACCGGCGAGGCCGGCGCGCTCGGCGCCGCGTTCGAGACGCTCCGGGTCGTGAAGCGCAGGGGCCGGTCGACGTTCATCGGCATCGATGCGGCGATCGCCCTCGAGTACACGACGAAGAACGACGCGGAGACCGTCTGTCACTTCTGCCCGAACGAGTGCAAGCGGACGTTCATCGACACGACGCGGCCTGACGGCTCGACGAGCCGCTACATCTCGGGCTTCTCGTGCGAGAAGGGCACGGTCGAGAGCGAGCAGGCGATGCTCGCGCTGGTCGCCGAGCGGAAGAAGATCGCGAAGCAGTTCCCGAACCTCGTCGACTACGAGTCGAAGCTCGCCTTCCGCCACTTCTACGACACGGCGCCGCTGCCCGAGGGCGGAGCGCCGGTGAAGGACGTTGTCGTCAAGAAGGGCTTCCTCGGCATCCGCCGCGTGGAGACGACGCGCCCGTTCCTGCGGAGCGGCCCCGAGACGCGCGAGCGCCTCCGCCGCGTCCGCATCGGCATCCCGCGCGTCCTCAACATCTACTCGACGGGCCCGTATTACCGGTCCTACTTCGAGGCGCTCGGCGTCCCGAAGCAGAACGTCGTCTTCAGCGACGCGACGAGCGAGGAGATGTGGGTCGAGGGCGGCAAGTACGGCTCCATCGATCCGTGCTTCCCCTCCAAGGTGGCGCAGGCCCACGTCCACAATCTCCTCTTCCACCACCACACGGACGAGAAGAAGCTCAATTACATCTTCTTCCCCATCCTCACGCACGTGCCGAGCTTCGGCGAGGGGGTGATGGACAAGACGAGCTGCCCCATCGTCGCGGGCGTGCCGGACGTCATGAAGGCGGCGTTCACGAAGGAGGTCGACTTCTTCAAGACGCGCGGGATCGAGTACCTCGATCCGGCGCTCACGTTCTCCGAGATGACGCTGACGGCGCGCCGGATGTTCGAGACGTGGGGCCCGCGGCTCGGCATCACCGAGGACGAGAGCGATCACGCGCACCGCGAGGGGATGCGGGCGCTCTCGCAGTTCGAGCGCGACCTGCAGGACAAGGGGCGGGCGATCCTCGAGACGGTCGAGGCCGAGAACCGCGTCGCCATCCTGATGGTCGGGCGGCCGTACCACTCCGATCCGGGCCTCAACCACGGGATCCCGGAGGAGTTCCAGGTGCTCGGCTATCCGGTCCTCTCGGTGCGGTCGATCCCGCGCGACATGGATTACCTCGCGCGGTACTTCAAGGACGAGATCGCGACGGGCCAGCACCCGCTCGACATCAACGACGTCTGGCCGGAGAACTACTCGGCGAACAGCGCGCAGAAGGTCTGGGCGGTCAAGTTCGCCGCCCGCCATCCGAACGTCGTGCTGCTCGACCTCTCGAGCTTCAAGTGCGGCCATGACGCGCCGACGTACGGCATCATCGACAGCATCGTGACCTCGAGCGCCACCCCGTACGCCGCGCTGCACGACATCGACGCGAACAAGCCGGGCGGCTCGATCAAGATCCGCGTGAAGACCTACGCGCACAGCCTCAAGCTGCACGAGGAGGCGCTCGAGGACTCGGCGAAGAAGAAGGCGCAGCTCGTCCAGCGCATCGACGAGAAGCGCCTCGAGCTGCTCCAGGTGAAGCGGGAGCAGCAGGCGGCGCGCAAGATCACGGATCCCACGCTCGAGCGGGAGATCGCGGCGCTCGCCGACAAGGTGAGGAGCTACGTCGCGCCGGTGTCTCCGCCCGAGGTGCCGAAGACGGGGCTCGTGCAGCTCAAGAAGAAGCAGTCCGACGGGACCGTCGTCCCCTTGGAAGCCTGAAGACACGACCGAGGTCGAGGGGGGGGCGGCGCGGCCGGCCCCCTTCCAGCATCCAAGTGAAGGGAAGCCACGCCATGGAACAGACGATCACGCAGAAGACGCGCCTTCCTCTCGTGGGCGAGACGAGATCCAGCAAGACGGACATCGACATCGAGGCGGAGCTCCGGGCGTTCGAGGAGGCCGAGCGCGAGCGGCTCGGGATCAAGGCCGAGCGGCGGCAGTGGGTCGACGGCATGCTCAAGCCGAAGATGACGAAGAAGGAGCGCGACAACGTGACGCTCCTCATCAGCGGCCTCACCGCCGCGCAGGACTTCCTGTGCGAGGGCGCGCTGAAGGGCCTCGGCTACAACGTCACCTACTTCGGGATGAGCGACAACGCCGGGCTCCAGACGGGCAAGGAGTTCGGCAATCGCGGGCAGTGCAACCCGACGTACTTCACCGTCGGCGGCCTCGTGAAGCACCTCATCGACCTGCGCGACAAGCAGGGGATGTCGACCGAGGACATCATCAAGAACTACGTGTTCCTGACGGCGGGCGCCTGCGGGCCGTGTCGGTTCGGCATGTACGTGACCGAGTACCGGAAGGCGCTCCGCGACGCCGGCTTCGACGGCTTCCGGGTGATGCTCTTCCAGCAGACGGGCGGCCTCTCGCAGGCGACGGGCGATGACGTCGGCCTCGAGATGAACCCTGCCTTCTTCATCGCGATCATCAAGGCCATCGTGTGCGGCGACACGCTGAACGCGCTCGGCTACCGCATCCGGCCTTACGAGATCGAGGCCGGCGCGACGAACCGCGCGATGGAGAGCGCGAAGCGCATCCTCTACAAGGCCCTCTTCGAGCAGACGAACATCTTCCGGGCGCTCTACGACGCGCGCAAGGAGTTCGAGGGCGTCCGGGTGGACAAGCTCCGGCCCAAGGCGAAGACGTCGATCATCGGCGAGTTCTGGGCGATGACGACCGAGGGCGACGGCAACTACGCCCTTCAGAAGTTCCTCGAGAGCGAGGGCGGCGAGAACGACATCCAGCTCACGACCGCGTGGCTCCTCTACAACATCTGGGAGTGCGCCCGCGACACCCGCGAGCGGCGCGACCTGCGCGGCGCCGACGAGGGCAACTACGGCCTCGCCAGCCTGGACGAGTTCGGCGTCGCCAAGCGCCTCGCGACGATGCGCCTCGCCGAGGGGGCGCTCCGCGTCGGCTTCCAGGCGTTCGCGCTGCCGCTCGGCCTGCTCGACTACCACCTTCCGGACATGGATCTCGTGGCGGAGGTGGCGAAGGACTACTACTCGAACGACCTCCGCGGCGGCGAGGGGCACATGGAGGTCGGCAAGCTCATCGTGAACGCCGTGAAGGGGAAGGCGCACGTCACGGTGAGCGTGAAGCCGTTCGGGTGCATGCCCTCGTCGGGCGTCTCCGACGGCGTCCAGTCGCTGATCACGTCGCGCTACCCCGGCACGATCTTCTGCGCGGTCGAGACGAGCGGCGACGGCGCGACGAACTTCTACTCCCGCGTCCAGATGTACATGTTCAAGGCGCGCATCCTGGCCGAGCAGGAGCTCGCCCGCGTCTACGAGGAGACGGGCGTCACGGAGGCCGAGGTGCGCGCGTTCCTCGAGAAGAACCCGAAGTACGCGAGCCCGCTCCACCACGCGCCGCACCGGGTCGCCGGGTCGGCCGCCAACCTTGTCTACGAGGTGGCGCCGCTCATCAAGCAGTCGGCGGCCGAGCGCGCCGTGGTGAAGGCCAAGGCGGCGGCGGGGGCGCTCCGCGAGGCGGTGATGTCCGCTCCGGCGAAGGCGAACGCCGCCAGGGCGTTCCTGACGAACCCGGAGACGCTCTCCAAGGCGCGCGAGGACGTCGCGCTCCTCCGCGACATCCTCGGCGGCAAGGCCTCGGAGCGCTTCAAGCCGCTCGTCAAGCGCCTGGCCGGCAAGGCGTACTTCGAGAACAACCCCGAGGTGAGCCCCGCGGCCTACAGCGGGGAGGCCATCGCGGCCGAGTGAGGTGGACGCCGCCGGGCTCGGCCCGGCGGTCACCTCGGCTTCTCCGGATCCACTCGGGTCGCGACGCGGCGGCGAAATTCTGCTAGACATCGCCCGCCATGACTGAACTGCGTTCGTTGTCCCCCGAGGCTCTTGCCTCGCTCACCCGGGAGCTCGAGGCACGTTATGCTGCCTTTGAAGCCCGGGGCCTCAAGCTCGACATGACGCGCGGCAAGCCGTCGTCCGAGCAGCTCGACCTCGCCAACGGCATGCTCGGCCTGCCCGACGCGAGCGACCTCGTCGCCTCGGACGGCTCGGATACGCGCAATTACGGCGGCCTCGACGGGCTGCCCGAGATGAAGGCCCTCTTCGCCGAGCTGCTCGAGGTGCCCTCGGCGCAGGTCATCGTCGGCGGCAACAGCAGCCTGACCATGATGCACGACGCGGTGGTCCGCGCGCTCGTCCACGGCGTGCCCGACGGGAACGGCGCCTGGTCGAAGCAGCCGAAGGTCAAGTTCCTGTGCCCGAGCCCCGGCTACGATCGTCACTTTGCGATCTGCGAGCACCACGGCATCGAGATGATCACGGTCGATCTGAACGACGCCGGCCCGGACATGGATCAGGTCGAGCGGCTTGTCGCCGAGGACGCGTCCATCAAGGGCATGTGGTGCGTCCCCAAGTACAGCAACCCGACCGGCACCACGTACGCTCCCGAGGTCGTCCGCCGGCTCGCCAGCATGAAGACGGCGGCCGCGGATTTCCGCCTGTTCTGGGACAACGCCTACGCGGTCCACGACCTCTACGCCGAGGGCGATCGGCTCGCGGACATCGTGTCGGCGTGTCAGTCCGCGGGCAACCCCAACCGGCCGTTCGTCTTCGCCTCGACGTCGAAGATCTCGTACGCGGGCAGCGGCATCGCGGCCATGGCGTCGAGCCCCGCGAACGTGGCGGACGCGAAGAAGCACCTCGCCATCCAGACCATCGGCCCGGACAAGGTGAACCAGCTGCGGCACGTGCGGTTCTTCAAGGACTACAAGGGCTTGCTGAGCCACATGCAGCGCCACGCCGAGCTCCTGCGGCCCAAGTTCGAGGCGGTGACGAGCAGCTTCGAGCGCGAGCTCGGCGGCAAGGGCATCGCCAGCTGGACCTCGCCGCGCGGCGGTTACTTCGCCAGCCTCGACACCCTCGACGGCTGCGCGAAGGAGGTCGTGCGTCTGGCCAGCAAGGCGGGCGTGAAGCTCACCGGCGCCGGGGCGACGTACCCGTACGGCCGCGATCCTCGCGATCGCAACATCCGGATCGCGCCGTCGATGCCGCCGCTCGATCAGATCCGCGTCGCCATGGACGTTGTCACGGTCTGTGTCCAGCTCGCGAGCGTGCGCAAGCTCGCTGGCTGAGCGCCCTTATCCCCCTCATCGCCATCCTCCTTGCCGCTCGCGCGCGTTGCGAGCGGCGGACCCCCGTGCCAGGCTCGCCGCTTCCTCCTGGAGCGCCTCATCATGCAGCAACTCACCCCCGAAGGTCAGCGGAGAGTCTCCGATCTGTCACAGCGCTATTTCGTCAGCACCGACGCGGTGATGACGCTTCTGCAGGCGCTCGTGAACGGTCATGGAACGATGGCGCAGTTCTACCACCCCGAGCTGGGCGGTGGAGGGCAGTGGATGCAGGGCGGCATGACCATGATCGGGGACATGTTCAACAGCTCTCTCAAGGCCAAGGTGGAGGGCCTGTGCGCCGAGCTGTCGAGTCTCCTGGCGAACCAGCCGTTCGCTCCGGCGCCTGCGAGCTATCAGTCCCAGACGCACGGAGGGCAGCAGCAGCAGCAGGGTGGCAGCGGCGGCTTCGGGGGCTCGCCGGTCAGCCTGTTCGTTCCGGCGTCGGGGGGCGGCTCGGGCAGCTGGTGGCCCGGGGAGCTCGGCGTGCCGAGCTCCAGCGGGTCGCAGAACAACATCCGGTATGCCTATTTCCCCGGAGCGCGCCGCGTGGCGGTCGATGTCAACGGGCGAGTCAGCGTCTATGACACGCTCGATCATCAGATCAGCGGTGTGTCGCAGCAGCAAGGGTCGGGGTCGTCGGTCACGTTCACGAGCCAGTACGGCGTGGTGAGCGTGCTGAGCTTGCCGATCATCTCCGGCGATCTCGCCGTGCAGCAGGCGCCGAGCGCTGCCCCCGCGCAGGCGCCCGCTCCGGCGCAGGCCGACGCCGCCCTGCCCCGCTCCTCGTCGGCTGCGGAGGCGGATATCTTCGCTGCCATCGAGCGGCTCGCGGACCTGCGGCAGAAGGGGATCATCACCGAGCAGGAGTTTGCTGCGAAGAAGACGGATCTCCTGAACAGGCTCTGAACGCGAGCCCGCGAGACGCGCGATCGCCGAGGGCGAGAAAGAACGCTCGCTCAGCGCCGGACTCAGCGCCGTAGAGGACCGCTCGTCGCCTCGCGTCCTTCGTCCTCGGCCCGTCGGCCCTCAGGGCCCATGACACACCGCCTCGATGTTGTGCCCGTCCGGATCGAGCACAAACGCCCCGTAATAACCCGGGTGGTACTGCGGCCGGGGCCCCGGCGGGCCGTTGTCAACGCCCCCAGCCGCCAGCGCGGCCCGGTGGAATGCGTCGACGTCAGCACGCGTCTTCGCGACGAAGGCGACATGCATGCGGCCCTGCAGGGCGGCGCCGGTGCCGATCCAGAACTGCGGGTTGCCGCCGGCGCCCAGACCGGCGTGGCTGCCCGCCCCCCCGGTCATCTCGGGGGTAATCTCCATGATGAGCCCGTAACCAAGAGGCGCCAGGACCGCCAGATAGAAGGCCTTGCTACGTTCATAGTCCGAAACCGGAAAGCCGATGTGGTCGAGCATGGTCGCCATCATCGCCCAAGCGCGCGCGCGCCAGCTGAAGAAAGGACGCTGCGCATCTCCCCCTCCGGCAAGACGCGCAGAGCCACGCTCCGATCGCATTCCGGCAGGCCACAGCGTTTGCCGCCCTCAGCAATAACTCAGCATCGCGGGCCGCGCAGCGCCCCAGCCTACCTCGCGGACCGCGCGTCCTCGCGCTCCAGCCCGCGGAGGACCTCCTCGAGCGCTTCCTGGGTGATGAGGCCTACGTGTCGGAACGCCTCCCGCCCCTCGGGGTCGAGGATGACGACGCTCGGCACGTGGTGTAGCCCGGCAAAGGGCCCCTCCCCGGCGATCGTCGGGGCGTCCGCGAGCGCAACCGGGTACGGGAGCTTGAGCGTGGCGACGAACGCCTCGACGAGCGGCCGGTTCTCGGGCGCCTCGAGGACGAGGAGCGCCGCGTTGATGCGCGGCGTGTGATCGCGGAACAGCCCCGCGAGGAACCGCGCCTCCACCTGAGACGCCACGTCGTAGGTCGCGACGAAGGCGATCACGCTGAACCTGCGCGCAAGCGACGCGGTGGAGAGCTCGCCCCCGTCGAGCGTCTCGTACGAGAAGCTCCGCACCGGGCCACGCGCCGGGGCAGCCGCCGCGACCTGCGGCGCCGCCGCAGGGTCCCGGACCGCATCGCCCCCGCCGGCGCAGCCGCTCGCGAGCAGAACGAGCGGCAAGCAGACTGGCGCCAGCGATCTCATGGCAACGGATCCCCCTCCAGGTGCGCGTCGAAGAGATCGGCGCAGAGCTGCAGCGACGGCGGGAGCTCGGCCCCCTTGCGCTGCTGCGCGAGGATCGCATGGCACAGCTCCTCGATGACCAGCTTGATCGGCGTCACCTCGATCTGCGCGCCGTCGAGCAGCATCCCGGGGCCGGGCGCCTCTTCGGCCCGGACGATCGGGTCGTGCCGCGCCCAGGCGATGCCGTCCTCGGGGAGGTAACGACACCAGAGCACCCGCACGAAGCGCAGGTAGAGCGGCGTCACGAGCGCCACCACCCGATCGCCCCCCGCGGCGATGCCGCGCAGCGCGAAGCCCCCGGCCGGACGCGGGGCGAGCTCCCCGTCCTCCTCGCCCATCGCGATCGCGATCTCGATCCGCTCGCGACGCGCCGCGTCGCTCTCGACCGACAGCAGCGGCGCGTAGATCGCGACCGTCGGGACCTGCAGCTTGGGCGCGTCCTCCGCGAGCACGTCGAGCCACGCCTCGCGCGCCTCGGGGCCGAGCTCGCCGTACACGTGCGCCGCGGCGATGGCGGCCTCGGCGTCCGTCGCGAGCGCGGCCAGCCACTCCCGCCAGGCGGCGAGGATGCGCGGATCGAGCAGCGCGCTCGAGGACGTCGGCAGGCCCTGCGCCGCGCCGTCGTGAGCAGCGACGTCCAGCGAGGCGTCCTGGACGAGATCGACCGAGCTCGGATCGCGGTGCTCCGTCATGCCCGCCTCAGCGTTGCGCGCCGCGGCGCCGCGCGCCGACGTCCTGCTCCAGATCGCGCAGGAGCTCGGCGAACTCGTCGCCCCGACCGAGCGGCGCCGCGAGGGTGATCTCACCGCCGCGCTCCGCGAACAGGAGCGCGATGCCTTCGCTCGCCTCGACGATGCCCTTCACGAACACGACGTCCGCTGGGTGGACCAGGACATCCTGGACCAGCATGCCGACGCTCGCCTCCGCGATCGAGAGCGGGCCGCGAGCGGGCCCGAGCGGCCCCACGCCCGCCGCCGAAGAGTGTCCATCGGCCGGAGACGCGGGGGCGACTCGGCTTGAATTGCTGTCGCGCCGGCCCATCGACGGCGGAGCTAAGCACCGCTCGCCGGAGGGATCCAGCGGGCATACAGGGCGGGGATGGCCAGGGCCCTCGCCGCGTCAAGAGGCCGCGGTCGTCCCTCGATCGGCGCACCCCGAGCCGCTCTCGAGCCCACAGAAACGCTTCGCGAGATCGTCGGGGCGCTCACCTTCGAACGAGCCGAGCTCGGGGCGCGGCGGGCCATGGGCCGGAGTCGGGCGGCGGTGGCGCTCCGCGCGCCGCGGCAGGCGGGCTCCGGAGGGCGACGGAGCGCGTGGAGGAAGCGCCGCGCGGGGTGAAAGCGCCGCGAGGGGCGAAAGCGCCGCGAGGGGCGCTACACTCCCGCCGATGTCAGCTTCACGAGCCTGCAGCGAGCGAACGGAGCCGCGCCGCGAGACGTGCCCGGCGCCGCAGCCGAAGACCGCGGTCGACGAGGATGAACGCGAGCACGACGAGCACGACCACAAGCTGATCGACCTGCCGCCGCTCGGACACGAGGAGGAGGAGGCGGGCGACGAGAGCTTCGAGGAGCTCCTGCAGACGCTCGACGACGCGGAGCACGGGCTCGACGACGCGAACGCGAACGACCTCGAGGTAGGCGTCGAGCTCGCCGTGGACGACGGCGCGAGCGGGGAGGACGAGCCCGCGGAAGAGGGCGTCGACGTGGGGGCGCTCCACGAGGGGATCGCGGACGCCGACGCGGGCTCGTGGCTGTCCGACGAGGCCGCCGAGCACGACGACGCCGAGCACGACGATCTCGACGACGGCGAGGGGCACGGCGACGACGGCGGCGCGGAAGGGACGGGAGAGGATCCGTCGGACGACGTCGACGAGGGCGAGCTGCCCGCGCTCGACGCGGATCAGGACGGCACCTACGAGGGCGAGGATCTGCTCGCGGAGCTGCCCGACCTCGCGGACGACCCGGCCCCGGTCTGGGACGCGCTGCCGTGGACCGTTGTCGAGGGCGCCGGGGCCGCGGTCCCGTGCAGCACGCTCGCGGTGGCCGGCGGCTCCGTCGTCGCCGGAGGCGCCGGCGCCGAGCCCGCGCTGGCGAACGAGCCGGCCCCGCGCGCGGCGGGCCGCTCGCGCCGCGCGGACCGGGCGGGCGGCGATCGCGGGACCGTGCTCGTGGTCGACGCGGGAGCGCTGTCGGCGCGCCGCGCCGGCGTCGATACGTCGGCGTCGTCGATCGCGCTGTCGGAGAGCGCGCTCCTCATCGCCACGCGCCGCGGCAACCTGCTCCTGAGCGACGACCGGGGGAAGACCGCGAGCCCGCTCGGCGCGTGGGGGTCGGGCGGGGCGCCGGTGACGCTCGCGACGACGCCGGGGCGGCTCTGGGTGCTGGCCGGCAAGACGCTGTGGTCGCCCGCGACCGGCGCGGTCGCCGTCCCGCCGGAGACCGGCTCCGCCGTGCCCCCTGGCTCGCCGCGCCGCGACGTCGCGCCGTCGCGGGGCGCCCCGTCGCTGTCGCCCGGGCCCGCGCTGCGGGACGGCGTGCTCCGGATGAGCGCGAGCGAAGGCGTGATCGTGGCGCTCACGATCGCGGCCGGGGGCCCGCAGCTCGAGCGGCTCCGCGGCGACGACGAGGGCTCGCCTGTCGTGCCGCTGTCCGGGGCGGCGCGGCGCGCGGCGGAGGCCGACGACGGCCAGCTCGCGGCGGCGGCGGGCGGGCGCTCGATCGCGCTGTCGGGCGCGGGGCTCCTGTGCGTGTCGCGCGACGGGGGCGAGAACTTCCGCGTGATCGAGGGCCTCCCCGCGGTCGTCGCGCTCGCCTTCGCGGGCGACCCCAAGGGCTCGCCGCTGCTCGCGCTCGTCGCCCGCGAGGGCGAGCGCCGGGCGCAGCTTGTCCACGTGCCGTCGAACGCCGCCCCCACGGTGGTCGCCGAGATCGGGGCGACGCCCCACGGCGCGGCCGAGGAGGACGCCGCGTCCGTCGGTCCGGCGGCGATCGCGTGGGACCCGTCGCGCGAGGTGGTCTGGGTCGCCTGCTGGGCAGGGCTCATCGCGCTCACCCGGCAACGCAAGCACTAGCGTAGCGCGGCGCTCAGGTCTCGACGAATGACGCGTGGAGCAGGCGCTGCGCGGGCGCGGCGTCCGCGGCGTCGACGAGGGCGCCGAGGCGCAGGGGGCCGGCCACCGTGAGCCGGGAGGCGATGCCGGCGCGGCCGAGGACCTCGACGAAGCGGGCCAGCGGCTCCGCGGTCGCGGTGAGGCCGTCGCCGACGACGCTGACGGCCGAGAGGCCCTCGACGAGCTCGATCGACGGCAGCAGCGCGGCGAGCCTTCGCCTCGCGCCCTGCCAGTCGGGCACGTTGAGGAGCGGGAGCACGAACGCCCCGCCGCCGTGGCCGAAGGAGAGATCACGGAAGCCCAGCCCGAGCTCACCGGCCGCGCGGAGGAGCTCGTCGAGCCGGAGCCCGCCGTGAGCCCGCGCGAGGACGACGTTGCCCTCGGCGACGATCGCGCGCGCCGAGAGCGTCGAGGACGCCGAGCCCGGCGCGAAGCGGCGCACCACCGTCTCCCGCGCGCCGGGACCGGCGTCGAAGGTCGAGCGCGCAGTGAGGGCGACGCCGGAGCGCCGCGCCCACTCGACCGCCTGGGCGCAGACGACCTTCGCGCCGCACTCGGCCATCTCCTGGAGGACCGCGCAGTCGAGCTCGGGCAGGTGACGCGCGTCCGGGACGACCCGAGGGTCGGCCGAGTACACGCCGTCGACGTCGCTGTAGATCTCGCAGCGCTCGGCGCCCAGCGCCGCCGCGAGCGCCACCGCCGTGGTGTCGGAGCCGCCGCGGCCGAGCGTCGTGATCTCGCGGCGGTAGCTCATCCCCTGGTAGCCGGCGACGATCACGATGCGGCCGCGCGCGAGCTCGTCCTCGATCCGGAACGGGCGGACCTCGATGATGCGGGCGTCGAAATGGCGATCGTTCGTGAGGATGCCGGACTGGGAGCCCGTGAACGAGATCGCCTCGAAGCCCCGGGCCTGGATGGCGATCGAGAGGAGCGCCATCGAGACGCGCTCGCCCGTCGAGAGCAGCATGTCGAGCTCGCGCCGGGGAGGGTCCGCGGCCGCGCCCGCGCTCGCCGCCTGCCGGGCGAGGGCGAGCAGGCCGTCGGTCGTCTTGCCCATCGCGCTGACCACGACCACGACGTCGTTGCCGGCGCGCTTCGCGGCGACGACGCGCTCGGCGACCTGGCCGATCCTGTCGACGTCGGCGACGGACGAGCCGCCGTACTTCTGCACGATGATCGGACGGCCGGGCTTCGCGGGCGAGGCGCCCGACGCGCACGGCGAGCCCTCCTGCTGGACGCGGTTCGGCGGCTGCTCGGGCTCGGCCATGCTGCACCTCCAGGCGCAGCGCGCGCTGCGCAGGAGATCCGGCTATCACGGGCGCGGAGCGCGGGCCAAGCGCGCGGCGGCGCCGGGCGAGCTCCGCGCTGACGCCGTCAGGCGAGCTCGCTGTGGAGCAGCATCTCGTAGAGCTCCGCCTCGGAGTCGCGCCCCTCGGCCCGCGCCCTCCTGGCGAGCCGCGCGAGCACGTCGCGCCGCCGCGGCGCGACCTCCAGACGGGCGGCCTCGTCCCCCTCCTCCAGGCGCGCGGAGAGCAGGGCGAGGAGATCGAGATCGCGGCCGAGCCGCTCCAGCACGTCGGCGAGCGCCATCGCCACGGCCTGGTCGGTGGGATCGGCGCGGACCCGATCCGCGAGCCGCTCGGCCAGGAGCTCGTCGTCGACGCCGAACGCGCGGGCCAGCGGCACCTGCCCCTCCGCGAGCGTGACGCTGTTCGGGACGGGCGCCATGTCGGTCGCGGTGTCGCTGCCGTCGAGCGTGGGCATCTCGTCGAGGAGCCCGGAGTCGCCCGGCGCGATCGGCGCGGCGACAGCCGGCGCCCGGGCGACACGGGCAGGCACGATCGGCGGCGAGGGAGGGGGCGCCGGGGCGATCACCACGGGCTCGGGCGGGAGCGTGCGCCGGCGCGGCACAGCGACGTGGACCTCGATCCGCTGCTCGGTCGCGCGGGGCCGCCGGGCCGGGCTCGACGGCGCCGCGGGCGGGGGCGCGATCGGCGGCGCCAGCTCGCCCGAGACGCGGCGGAAGGCGGCGGTGATGGCCGGGTCGCGC
>JAICEP010000124.1 GCA_025924095.1 Sorangium sp. | reverse complement strand
CTTCATTACGAGATCGAGATCTCTGCCGAGGACGCGGTGCGGCACGGCAATGCGCTTGCGGTGATTCATTCGTAGGAAGATGCTGGCGGGGGCGCCGACGATCCTCGCACAGGCGTGATAGCGGAGGCAGATAGGTATGGACGCTCGCCTGGCCGAGCCCGGGACCGTTCGGGATCGGCTCCCGGCGCCGCTCCGCATAGCGCGATCCGCTCAGTTCAGCTTGATCAGCGCCGCCTGCACCTCCACCTGTTCGCCGCCTTCCACCGTGACCGAGCAGCCGCCCTTGAGGGTGATCTCCGACGCCTCCAGGCTGATTTTCTTTCCCGTGATGGCGATATCCCCGTCGGACGATATCACGAGCTTGGCGCCCTTGGCGCCCAAGAGGTGCATCTCGTCGTTGCCCAGAAGGACGACCTTCGGCGCGTTGATCGTCGCCGACGCCTTCGCGCGCGTCTCGAAAGTGCCCGAGTTCAGCACCTGCGTCGTCTCCGCGTTGAGCTGCTGCTTCGGCGCTTTGATGAGCTGCTCCATCTTCGACTCGACGCACTGCTTCTCCTTCACAACGGTCTCCTGCTCGCCTTCGACGTGGATCGTATGCTTCTTTGTTACGAAGAGTTCGTGAGCCCCGTCGTACGTGGTCTTCTGGTCCCCGACGACGTGGATCGACTGCTTGCCATCGACCGAGAGATCCTCGTCGACCGTGACCTTGACCGTGCGGTTCCCGGTGATGGTCTCCTTCGAGTTCCCTTCCTTTACATCGAGACACCGGTTGCCGGTGATCGCCTCGCTCTGGTTGCCCTGGACCTCGAGGCTCTGGTTGCCGGTGACCGCCACGCTCTGGTCGCCCTTCACCCCGATGTCCTGATTCCCCTCGACGTTCGTGTCCTGATCCCCGTCGACCACGATCGTCTGGTTCCCTCCCACGGTGACCGTCTCGTTCGCGCCGACCACCTCCGCGTTGTTCGCGCCGACCATGGTGCTCCGGTCCGCGCCCGTCGCCTCGCTCCGGTTCGCGCCGGCGCTCGAGCTGCTGTCGACCGCGATCGTCTCGCTGCGGTTGTTGCCGACCTCGCAGTTCCAGTCCTTCGGCGTGTGCAGCAAGATCTGCTGCGCTCCCGCGGTGTCGTCGAACTGCAGCTCGTTGTGCGTGCCGCCCCCCGGGCTCGTGTCCGTCTTGAGGGTGCTCACCGTCGGCACCACCGTCGGCGGCACGTTCTGCCCGTTGTACACGCGGCCGACCACGAGCGGTCGATCCGGGTCCCCGTCCTCGAAGTCGACGATCACCTCCGCGCCCACGCGCGGGTGGAACACCGCTCCTTGCCCCGCGCCCGCGAACACCTGGCTCACCCGCACCCAGCACGACGTCGGCTCCTTGCCGTGCCGCGCGGTGTCCTGATCCCAGTGGAACCGCAGCCGCACGCACCCGATGTCCGCGCCCGGCGGCCCGCCGATGTGGATCTCCTTGCCCGGCGCTGACGGCTCCGCCGTGACGAACGCCGTCTGCGAGCCCACGATGCGCGGCCTCGGCGTCACCCGCGCGGGCCGGAAGCGTGACTCGGCCGCCGAGCCCCCCTTGCCGCGGCGCGCGCACTCGAAGGTGCACGCGTACGGCACCACGTCCTGCGCCGCTGTGCCCACGGTCGAGGACGGCGGCAGCACCCCGGGCTGCTCGCCGCGCACGTCCATCTTCGTCACCAGGTACTCGCCCTCGTGCCGCGCGCTCGTGTCCTCCAGGGTGAAGATCGGCCCCGCCGCGAGCACGCGGCTCGGGCCGACGCCGACCGCGTAGCTCGCCTCCACCTCGAGCCGCTCGCGCCTCGCCGCGGCGAGCGGCTTGCCCTGGTCCGGCGTGTCGGGGTAACGCCCCGGGTACTCGTGCTCCACGAGATCCCCACCGCCCGACGCCTCCTGCACGGCCATGCTGAGCGCCGGCTTCTTCCAGTTGTAGTCCTGCAGCGTCACCTTGCGGGCGCGCAGGCGGGCGCCGAGCTTCATCGTCGTCACCTCGCGGCCGCGGAGGTTCGGACCGAGCGGCAGGAACGGCTCGAGCCGCGTGCGGCCCGTGTCCTTGTCGGAGAGCACCAGCAGGCACACGCCGCTGCCGTTCTCGAAGTGGTAGCCGATGCCCTCCTCCTCGAGTAGCCGCGACACGAACGCGAGGTCGCTCTCGTTGTACTGGACGCAGTGGGGCCGCGCCGCGACGGCGTCGATGCGGGACGCGTCCGCCACGCGCCAGGCGAACTGCTCGCGCGCCGGCGAGAAGTCGCCGAGGCCGTCGTCGGGCTCCACGACGGCGCCGTCGGCGCGCTGGAGGGCCGGGTCTCCCTGGAGCACGGCGTCGATGATCTGCCGCGTGGTCTTCTCCAGGAAGATGCGGCACCGCGTGCGGTGCGCCGCGCGGGCGAGCGGGGGCTCCACGACGATCCGGTAGGCCATGCCGCCGTGGATCGGACCGAGCTCCTCCGCCTCGGTGATGATGCCGTGCACGATGCGAAAGGCGGGCTGCGTGCCCGTCGCGATGCGGAGCGTCGCCCGGGCCTGGATCAGCTCGTCCGGATCGACCTCGGGCGCGGGCTCGCGGGTGATCGCGGTGATCTCGTACCTGTATAGGCTGGAGATGCCCTCGGCGCCGCGGAAGCTGGCGACGCGCAGGTGCTGCCAGGGACCGGAGGGCCCGGCGGCGCCCTCCCAGGCGAAGGAGAAATCGAGATCACTCACGCTGTCGCTCTCTTTCTTTCTCGTCACGTCGAAGGCGCGACGTCGAGGGCTCGGGACGTCGTCGACTCGGATCGGATGCGCCGCGCGCGAGCGCAAAAGCACTCAGGCCCGCCGAGCATAACAGAACGATCTTGACCAGCCCGCTTCGCTGCTTCCATATCGGCGCGGGCGCGACGCGCCGGTTCACCTGATGCGTCTTGGCTGGGTGCTCGTCTCCCGGGAGCAGCCCGCGCGGCGCGCCGCTGTCGCTCCTGGCGCCCCGTCCGCGACGCTGGTATTTGCCTTGTTCCGCCGCCCCCATCAGGCGAAGCCGCGACGGCCGCCGGGCGACGCGCGCGCTCCCCTTGCGATCCGGAGTTCCACCATGAACGCACTGCCCAGCATCTCTCCGCCCATCCCCGGCGAGCCCGAGCGCGCCTCCATGCGCACCGCCATTCCGGGGCCCGCGTCCGAGGCGCTCCGCGCTCGCCACCATCGCTATCAGGACGCGCGGCCGATCCACTTCTATCAGGACGCGCGGAAGAGCCTGGGCAACTACATGGTCGACGTGGACGGCAATGTCCTGCTCGACGTGTACGGGCACATCGCCGCCGTGCCCATCGGCTACAACCACCCGGATCTGCTCGCCGCCTGGCGCAATGGCCGCTTTGACTGGTGCGCCGGCTACCGCTCGTCGCTCGGGGTCGCGCCCGCGCCCGAGTGGGTCGACATCGTCGAGAACACGCTGATGCGCGTCGCGCCGAAGGGGCACTCGCACGTGTTCACCTTCACGACCGGCGCCGAGGCGGTGGAGAACGCGCTCAAGGCCGCGTTCATCCGGCTCGCCCGGCGCCGGCGCGGCGGCGCGCAGCCGAGCGACGGCGACCTCGCCGCCGCCATGCTCAACCGGCAGCCCGGCATCAACGCCTTCAAGGTGATCTCCTTCGAGGGCGGGTTCCACGGCCGCAGCATGGGCGCCCTCTCGGCGACGCGGAGCAAGCCGATCCACAAGCTCGATATCCCCGCGTTCGACTGGCCCGTCGTGCCGTTCCCTGCGAACCAGTTCCCCGAGGCGGCCCACGCCGAGCAGAACCGCGCCGCCGAGGCGCGCTCGCTCGAGGCGGTCAAGGCGGCGATCGACGCGCACCCGGACGAGATCGCCGCGGTCATCGTCGAGCCCATCCAGGGCGAGGGCGGCGACCGCCACGCGAGCCCCGCGTTCTTCCAGGCGCTCCGCCGCCTCACCTCGGAGCACGGCGTCGCGCTCATCCTCGACGAGGTGCAGACCTGCGGCGGTGGGACCGGCGCGCTGTGGGCGCACGAGGCCTGGGACCTGCCCGAGCCGCCGGACATGGTGACGTTCTCCAAGAAGATGCAGCTCGGCGGCTTCTACTGCCGCGAGGAGCTCGCGCCGATCGAGCCGCTGCGCATCTTCAACACCTGGCTCGGCGACCCGATCCGCGGCGCGCAGCTCGAGGTGATCCTCGAGGTCGTCGAGCGCGACAGGCTCCTCGAGAACACGCGGGTGACGGGCGAGCGCCTCGTCGCCGGGCTCGAGGACCTCTGCCTCCGCTACCCCGGGGTGCTCTCGGGCGCCCGGGGCAGCGGCACCTTCGCCGCCGTCGACTTCCCCCACGCCGCCCGCCGCGACGCGGCGCTCACCGCGCTCCGCAACCGCGGCCTCGAGGTGGGCGGCTCGGGCGATCGCACGCTCCGCTTCCGGCCGGCGCTTGTCTTCGCCCCGCGCCACGTCGCCGAGGCGCTCGACCTCCTCGAGTCGGTCTGCAAGTGACCGCCGCCTCCGCCTCGCTCCCGATCCGGGTGTTCCACTCGGCGCGCTACTTCGCGGACATCGGCGAGCACGTCATGCCGATGCGCAAGTTCGCGCTCGTGCGCGAGGCGATCGAGCGGAGCGGCCTGCCGGCGCGCATCGAGGAGCCCGAGCCGGTCAGCGACGAGGACCTCCTCCGCGTGCATACGCCCGAGTACCTCCGGGCGATCGCGACCGGCGAGCCCCGGGCGCTGGCCGAGTCGCAGAAGTTCCCCTGGTCGCCGGCGCTCGCCGGGGCGGTGCGCTTCACGAACGGCGGCTGCATCGCCGCCGCCTTCGCGGCGCTCGAGGAGGGCATCGCGGGCAACCTCGCGAGCGGCTTCCACCACGCGCACGCCGCGCACGGCGAGGGCTTCTGCACCTTCAACGGCCTCGTCGTCGCGATGGAGCGCGCGCGCGCCGAGGGGCGCATCCGCCGCGCCCTGGTGGTCGACATGGACCTTCACTACGGCAACGGCACCGCGTCGCTGCTCGCGTCGCGCCCCTGGGCGTTCGCCCTCTCCATCTACGGCAACTGGTACAAGCAGAACCGGGCGTACAGGGATGTCGAGGGCGAGCGCGCTCCGGACACGGAGAACAGCTGGTCCGTCCCGGTGCCGGGCGGGAGCGGCGGCGCCGCGTACCTCGAGATCCTGGAGCGGCACCTCGGCCCCGCGATCGATCGCGCCGCGCCCGACCTGATCCTGTACCAGGCCGGCGCGGACCCGTTCCGCGAGGACCCGTACTCGCCGCTCGACCTGACGCACGGCGACCTGCGCGCGCGCGACGAGATCGTGTTCCGGACCGCGCTCGAGCGGCGTATCCCGATCGCGTGGGTCCTCGCGGGCGGCTACACGCCCGACGTGAGCCGGGTGGTCGAGGTGCACCTCGGCACGTTCGTCGCGGCGGTGCGGGCGAGGGAGGCGCGCCGGGAGGGGCAGTGATCCCGTAAGAAGGGGCCGTTCGCTCGACGCGTCTCCGCGCGGCGCAGGTGAAGGCTCATCGCGCGGGTGCACACGGCGGCGCGGCGCGGCGCCTGCTCCGGCGCGGCGACCTTCGCGCCGGCCTTTGCTGGTAGACTCGCGCCATGGCCGATCTGAACGACCCCGTCCGCCTGGCCGAGCTGCACGGCGCCATGCTGCGCACGGACGCGGACGCCCTCCTCGACGCCTGCGTGGCGCGGGCCGCCAGGCTCGCGCGGGCGCCGATCGCGTTCGTGAGCCTCGTCATCCGCCATATCCAGCTCCTGCGCGCGCACCACGGGCTGCCCCTGGAGCTCGCCGTGAGCTGCGCGACCTCGCGGAGCAACTCCTTCTGCCAGCTCGTCGTGCGCGACGAGGTGCCGCTCATCGTCGAGGACGCGCTGCGCGACGAGCGCGTGCCGAAGGAGCTCGTCGAGAGCTACGGCATCCGCGCCTACGCCGGGGTGCCGGTGCGCGTGCGCGGCCACGCGATCGGCTCGCTCTGCGTGCTCGACGTCGTGCCCCGCCGCTTCGACCCGCGCGCCATCGACGGCCTCGAGCAGCTCGCCCTCGAGGTCGCCGGCCGGCTCGCCGATCTCGTCGAGCGCGACGCGCCGCTCGGCAGCGCCGACGTCCAGGAGCGCCTCGTCCGCATCGAGCAGGCCACGCGCGTCCTGGAGCGCGCGCTCCTGGCCCTCGCGCCGGTCATCGCCGCGGCCGAGAGCGCGGCGGGGCCGCGGCCGCCGGTCGACGCGATGCACGCGACCCCCTCGGCGCTCGTGACGCTCGCCAGCCTGCGCGCGGCCGTCGGGTGCTGGCGCGACATGGGCTCCGTCGCGGAGGAGCTCTGCGACGAGGCCGCGGCCGTCGCGAGCTCCGCCCCCGCGGCGTCCGGGCTCGTCGCGGCGGCCCGGGCGCTCGCGCGGGGCATGGCCGAGGTCGGCCCGCTCGTCCGCCTCGCCGAGGGGGTGCTCGAGGGGACGCTCGAGGAAACCGCCGCCGAGCGGGGGAGGTCGCTCGTGCTGCGCGGCGCGCTCGAGGCGCACGAGGCCGCCTGCGCGGCGGTGGGCGAGATCCGCGCGGGCGCCCTGCGCGCGCGGGCGGCGCCAGCCGGCAGCGCGGCGTGAGCGCCGGGCGCCGCGGGGAGCGCCGCGGCGGCGCGCGGTAGGTGATTTGCAGCGCGCACATAACGTACACTCGGAGCTCGAGCCATGTCGCGCCTCTCGCTCTCGTTCGCGTCAAAAGAGGAATCGCTCTCGGTGCGGCGCTTCGCGGTCCGGGAGCAGATGTCGTCGCTCTTCGAGGTGTCGATCCTGGCCGTCTCCGAGCTCGAGGACCTCGATCTCGACAGCATCGTGGGCAAGGCCGCTGCCTTCAAGGTCGAGTCGGCCGTCCTGCAGTCGGTCGTGCCCTCCCGGGTCTGGGCCGGCCTCTGCTCCCACATGGAGCAGGTGCAGGCCGAGCCGACGGGGCTCTCCACCTACCGGCTGCGCATCGTGCCTTTGCTGTTCCGGGCGACGCTCCGGCGCAACAACCGCATTTTTCAGCACATGACAGCGCCCGACATCGCGCTCCTCATGCTCAAGGAGTGGGATATCGAGCCGGAGGTGAAGCTGAGCGCGAAATATCCCGCCTACGAGTACCGAGTGCAGTACGGCGAGACCGATTTCGCGTTCATGTGCCGGCTGCTCGAGGAGGCGGGCATTGCCTTTCATTTCGCGCACCGCCCGGGCAGCGGCATGGGCGCCGAGCTGACTCGCCTCGTCCTGAGCGACGCCCCGCAGCGCAACGAGCCGCGCTCCGAGGCGCCGATCGCCTACGTCGAGAACCCGAACCGCTCCGCCGGGCGGGAGTACGTGAGCGAGGTGATGGTGAGTCACGAGGTGCGGCCGGGTCACGTCACCCTCCGCGACTTCGATTTCAGGATGAGGCCGGATTACCAGCTCTTCGCGGAGGCGAAGGAGGGCCTCGAGGACGAGCTCCGCTACGAGCACTACCACTACCTGCCCGGGGCGTTCGTGGTCGAGCCGGGCAAGGGCGGGGATACGCCGGTCGCCGACGACAGGGGCGTCGCGCGGGTCGACATGAAGGAGGCGGAGGGGCTCGCGACCCGGAGCCTCGAGAGCGAGCGGCGCGGACGGCGCTCGGTCCAGTACCGCACGAACGCCGTCGACCTGTGCCCCGGCGTCGTCCTGTCGATCGGCCAGCACCCCCGCAAGGAGCTCGGCCCGGGCCAGGCGCTGCTCGTCGTCGCCTCCACGTTCGAGGGCGCGCACGACGGCGAGTGGACAACCACCGGCGAGGCCGTGTTCGCGGAGCACCCCTACCGCCCCGCGCGGCGGACGCCGAAGCCGCGGGTCGTGGGCGTGCAGAGCGCGATCGTGGTCGGCCCGCCAGGCGAGGAGATCCATACCGACGAGTTCGGGCGCGTGCGCGTGCAGTTCCACTGGGACCGCGAGGGGCGGTTCAGCGACGCGAGCTCGTGCTGGATCCGCGTCAGCCAGAGCTGGGCGGGGAGCCGCTATGGATTCATGGCCATCCCCCGCGTCGGGCAGGAGGTCCTCGTCGACTTCTTCGACGGCGACCCCGACCGGCCGGTGATCGTGGGCCGCGTCCACAACAACACGACGCGCGTGCCGTACCCGCTGCCCGCCGAGAAGACCAAGAGCGGCTGGAAGAGCGACTCCTCGCCGGGCTCGGGCGGGTTCAACGAGCTCTCGTTCGACGATGCCGCGGGGCGCGAGCTCATCCACGTCCAGGCGCAGCGCGACTACTCCGAGGTGATCAAGCACGATCAGCGCTCGACCGTGCTCTCGAACCGCTCGGCCAGCGTGACCGGCAGCGACTCGGTGACCGTCGGGGGCAGCCAGAGCTCCAGCGTCATCAAGGATCAGAGCCACACGATCGGCGAGCAGCAGATCAACAACATCGGCGCGGGCCGCACGTCGATCATCCGCACCTCCGACGCGGTCGACGCCGGGGACAGCCAGAGCGTCACGGTCGGCGATGGCGTCGGATACACGATCAACAAGGACAAGACCGTCCAGATCACGAACGGCGTCGCGTCGATCCGGATCACGCCGGAAGGCATCTTCATCGACGCGAACGGCAACCTCGAGATCTCGGCGGGCGGGCTGCTCAAGCTGTCCGGCGCCGAGGTCCAGATCGACGGCGGGCCGAACGTGTTCATCAACAGCACGTCCGCGAAGGCGCCCTCGGTGGCGACGATCGGCAAGGCCAGGGCCCCGAGCGCGCCGGGCGGGCCGGGCAGCGGGGGCGCGACGAGCGTGCTCGCGGAGGTGATGCGCGGCGGCGGCGCCGTCGCCTCGCCGGGGGGCATCGCGGACGTCGAGGTGAGGAGCGCTCCGCTGGGGCTCGACCGCGCCATCGCCACGCCGCCGCTCAACCCGGCCGCGGCGCCGGCGTTGCTCCAGATCGGGCCCGGCGCGGGCGCGGCGATCCAGGAGGCGGTCCGCGCGCCCTCCTCGCCGCTCGCCGCGCTGGTGAAGACGGGGGCCGGCGCCGTGCAGCTCTTCCGGCTCGCGGAGGGGGAGAGCCTCGCCTCGCTGCCGTCGACGCTGGACGTGCTCGGTCCGGTGCTCACCCGGCCGATCCCCGCGCTCGGCGACCTGAGCGCGAGCGACATCGGGTCGCTCGTGAACGCGGGCAGCGCGGCCGGCATCCTCCACGTAGGCGGCGCGGGCGGGCAGGTGATGCAGCTCCTGGCGCTGCGGACCGCCGCGGCGCCGCGGTCGGTGAACGGCGCGGCGGTGAAGGCCGAGGCGCAGGCGACCGAGGGCTCGGGCGCGCCCCCCGAGCGGGCCTACGCGGGGGCGCTGTCGGCCCAGGGCGTGGCGCTTTACCGGGGCGATCTGAAGGGCGGCTTCGCCAAGGTGGAGCCGTGACGCCGGGGGCCCGTGGGATGCCGGAGGGCGAGCGCAGCTCCTCGCGGCGTGGAGGCGGAGACAATGCCGCGAGTTGAGAACACCGACGTGTCCTTCGACGTGCCGCGCGACTGGGAGGACCGCTCGGTGGTGGCCTTCTCGGTGCCGGCGAAGCCCGGGCAGGGGATGGCCGCGAACCTCGTGATGACGCGCGACACGCTCGCGGCGGGCGAGGACATCCGGCGGTACGGCGACCGGCAGCTCGTCGAGATCGCCAGGCGGCTCGACGGCTTCCAGCTGCACGCGCGGCAGGAGATCACGCTCGGTGGCCAGCCGGCGCTGGAGCTCCGGTTCGTGTGGCGGGGACAGAGCGGGCCGCTCGAGCAGCGGATCGTGTTCGTCGCCGGGCGCAAGCCGGCGGTCCTGAGCTTCACGGCGACCATGCCGAAGGGTGAGGCCGCGCGGCTCAACCCGGTCTTCGACCGCATCCTCGCGAGCGTGAAGCTCGACCAGGACTGAGGGGGCCGTGAGGCCGTGAGCGCCCTCGAAGCGGCCCGGATGGGCGACGAGATCGGCCACACGTCCGCGTGGGCCGGCCTCATCGCGGGGGCGTGCATCGGGCTCGCGATCGGCGGCGCGATCCTGTTCACCGCGGTCACCGGGGGCGCCGGGGCGATCCTCATCGGCGCGGCGATCGCCGGCGGCGTCGGGCTCGGCGCCACCGGCGCGCTGGCCGGCGCCGAGATCGGCAAGATGTTCGAGGGGTCCCCGTGCGGGGCGATCGAGACGGGATCTCCCGACACGTTCATCGAGGCGAGGGCCGCCGCGCGCGCGGAGCTCGATGTCATCGAGCACGGCGACAAGAAGGTCGCGCAGGGCAGCTCCACGGTCCTCGTCAACGGCAAGCTCCTGGGGCGCAAGAGCGAGAGGGCCGAGTGCGGCGGCGTCATCCGAGAGGGGGCGTCGTTCACCTTCATCGGCGGCGACACGCTGACGCGCGTGCCGATCGAGGACGAGGTGCCGTCCTGGCTCATCACGACGCTGCAATGGACGGCGCTCATCGGGGGCGGGGTGGCGCTCGTCCTGACGGGCGTGGGCGTCGGCCTGCTGGCGAGCGCGAGCGCCGGCGTGTTGGCGGGCGTGCGCGCCGGCATCACCGTCACGGCGCTGGGGCTCGGCGGCTCGCTCGGCGGCGGGTTCATCGGCAAGCACGTGGGCGGGGCGGTGGGCAGCCTCGGCGGCGAGCGCGCGGCGCGGATCGGCGAGATCGTCGGCGAGTTCGGCGGGAGCCTCTACGGCGGCGTCCGCGCCGTGAAGCTCGGTGAGCAGCTCGGAGCGCTCCGGCTGCCCGCCGCGACGCCGGCCACGCCGGGGAGGAGGGCGACGCCGAGCCCGCAGGAGGTGGCGAGGGCGCGCACCTGGACCAACGAGCGGATGGCCGAGGCGCCGCCCCCGGACCCCGCGGCGAACGCGAGGCTCGACGCGAGGCTCGCGGAGAACCGCGCGGCGTACGAGCGGGTGCAGCGGGGCGAGCTGGAGCACCCGAACACGACCCCCGAGCGGCTCAAGATGGCCGTCGAGGGAGCTGGCGACGGCCAGCGCGTCCCGCTCACGTACAAGGATCGCGCGCAGTTCGACCGGCTGCAGGGGGAGATCAAGAACACCTTCGAGTCCGAGGGGATCACCGACGCGACCGTGCAGCAGCTCGGCTCGGCCACGGACGGGTTCAAGGGCAACCCGGAGAAGCCGTTCGGGTTCTGGTCGTCGAAATCGGACACGGATTTTGCGATTCACAGCGATCAGGCGCTGGTGCAAGCGCAGCAGGCGGGCGCGCCCTACAACACCAGGTACGGGATCTTCAAGAACGGCGAGGCGCCGAGCGCGCTGAACCCGGAGGGGAAGCCGGGGCTGGCGAACACGTCGCTCGGGAGCAAGCTGAACGCGCTCGCGGAGAGGTGGAACGTCGAGATCTATGGTGAGCCCAACCCGAGCAACGGCGGCTTCGACTTCAAGCTCAACGGGGCGCAGGAGCCGAACGGCAGCTTCCCGACGATCTACCGGGGTCCCGAGGCCTACGGCACGACGCCCCCCGCCCCGCGGGCGCCGGCGGGCAGCGCCGGGACGGCCGGCGCGGGCGGGACGAGCGTCTCGACCCCTCCAGGCGACGGCGACCCCTGAGCGGAGACGATCATGAGCAAGGCAGCCAGCACGACGCTCGCGTGGTCTTTCAAGAGCGATCTCTCGCAGGAGGAGATGCGCAGGCGGCTCGACGAGCGATGGCCGTCGGCGTGGGCGATCTCGGACAGCGATCGTCACGGCGACTACCTCGCCGGCAAGCTCACGCCGGAGGCGGCGGCGCGCATCTACGAGGACGGCCTCAGGTTCGTTGTGCACCTGCGCTTCTACTCGGCGGGCGGCGACGTGAAGATGCAGCTCCTCGAGGCGCAGCAGCGGCTCATCGTCGAGGTGCTCCCGCTCGTCGGCGCGCGCGACGTCGAGCCGACGGAGCCGCTCGACTGACGCTCCCCTCGGTCCGGATCAGTCCGACGCGCGCCCGGGCCGCAGCTCGTCCGCGGTGAAGACCCTCCCGAGCGCGATCGCCTTGAGCGCGTAGCGGCTCGGCTCGAGCTGATCCTGCCTGAGGTGCGCCTCCGCGAGGATCCGCACCTTGAGGCTCGTCATCATGGGCAGCCGGTGCTCCAGGGCCTTGGGCAGGTACAGCGGCAGCGCGCGCTGCACGCCCCCCGCGAGCAGCGCGCGGATCCACACGTCGCCGAGCACCTTGCGGGTCTGGTACCGCCGCTGCTCGAGCAGGAGCCGCTCGGTGTACGCCTCGATCTGGCCGGCCGGCAGCGCGCGTTGCGACTGGGCGAGGTGCTCCTTGAGCTGCTGGGTCAGCCGGTCCACGACGCCGGTCGAGCTCTGGAGGTAAGGCGATTTCAAGAGCTCCCCGACCGAGTCGATGGCGTCCTTGAGCTGCTTGTCGAGGCCCGCGAGCGGCGTGACCACGGCGACCGTGGCCCTGAGCGCCTCGAGCTCGTCGAACGGGAACCGCGCCTCGCCGGTCACGAGCACGAGCGGCGGAGCGAACCGCTTCCGGTCGCCGAGCGACGCGAGGATCGCCTGGTGGACGGCCCCCGGATCGATCGGCGACCCGTCGGTGAGCACGCCGAGGACGTGGTGGCGGTCCCTCGCCGCGGCCGCGTCGTCGGCCGGCAGGTCGTGGCGGGGGTCGAGCTCCTCGAAGTCGAGCTCGAGGATCAGCTCGCGCCATCGCGCGCGGACGCGCGGCAGCGCGTCGGGGTCGAACCAGAGCAGCTCGACGATCTCGTCGGGCTGCGCGGCCGCGGGCCGCGGCGACGGCGCGCTGGCCCTGGGGTCGCCGTCGCTCTCGGTCGAGCGAGGCAGCGGAGGGCGGACCGCGCTCTCGGCGGCCCCGATCCTTTGACCCACCGTCATCGGCGGCATCGGGTCTGCCGCCCAGAGCGCGGGCGCGAGGGCGCTCAGCGGCGCCTGTTCGGCGGGGGGCGCGGGCGGAGGCGGCGGGGCTTGCCGCACCACGGACGAGACCGAGAGCGCTGCGAGGCTGCTCAGGGCCTCGGGCGCGCGGAACGGGAGCCCGGCGCCCGAGGGGCGGCTCGAGTGGGGCACGCTGTCGGGCCCGCGTTCCTCCGTCTTCCAGGGCAGCACCGGCGCCTGCTCGGACTGGAGCCCGGGGATCTGCGTCTGGGTCGTGCTCATGCCGGCGCGCCGGGAGGTCGGGGGCATGGATCGCTCGGCCTCGCCCCACGAGAGCTGCGACGGCTCCAGGCTCACCACCACGCGCCCGTGCTCCTCCGGGTGCTCCCGCGCG